>CAZYHO010000210.1:0-8043 GCA_964647495.1 uncultured Akkermansia sp.
CTCATCACGGTCGCCGCCTGCGTGCTGTCCTTCCTCGCCGGGCGGATGACCAGGCAGGACAACAAGCCGGCCGGGCCGTTGCAAACCGCCCGCCCCCGGCAGGTCGCGGAGCCTGTCACGATGGAGAAGCCCTCGTCACCGGTGACGACGGCTGCGCGAACCACCTATGCCTCCGTGCTGGAACCGCCGACCGCGGAGGAGGAGGCCAAGACCCCGGTGGAGCGCGTCCGGGATGCCATGACCGAAGCCAACGAGGCCCGCAGGCTTCAGTTGTTCTGGCGGGCGCTGACCGAGCTGAAACCGGAGGACGCGAGGCCCATTCAGGACCTCTTTGACGACGGGGACCGTCTGGGTCGGCATTATGTGCCCGAATACCGGTACTTCGCCCAGCGCTGGGGCGAGGTGGACGGACCGGCGGCCATGGCCCATGCGATGGAGACGTGGCAGGGCAAGGGATACATGTTTCAAATGATGTCCAAGATGGCTCATGGCTGGGCCAGCCAGGAACCCCAGGAGGTTGCCGACTGGTTCAATCAACGCATCGACGCGCAACCGTGGATGCAGGATGCCGTGCTGGAGGGGCTGGTGGGAGGCATGGCCGACACGGATATCGATTTCGCCCGCCGCTTTGTCGAAGGCCAGATCGGCGAACCGCATGCGGATAAATACCTCGCCCTGCTCACCGACAAATATGTTTACTCGCAGGGACTGGAGGAAGCGGAGCGCTGGTTCGCGTCCCTGGACGCGGCTGAACTCGGTTCCTCCAAGCCGCGAATGTTCGATCATCTGACCGGGTTGTTCCTGCGGGGCGGACCGGAACAAGGCGCGGCCTTTGTCAGCCGCCATGCCGATCAGCCGTGGATGGAAAAAGAAGTCGTTTCGCGTGTTTTCTCGGATCTCAGCCGCGCCGACACCGCCAAGGCCGAGGCGTGGGCAGCCACCTTGCCTGAAACATGGCGGACCCAATTGGCAATTGACCCCTGACACAGTTGCCCGACCGTGACATGTGGTCGGCGGCCGGTCGCCATGTGATCTCCAACCGCGCCATGTTGTCCATTCCATGGCGTCTTGAAAATGTCCTGCCTCCGTGGTCATGTTCAGCAGGCCCTTCCGCAGAATCTGTGGGCTGGACAGGAGTCAGGAGAATCATCTGAGTAGCGCCATCCCGCTGCGGTTTGACACACCCCGCCTCGGTTGGTAGTGTCGAAGGATGGCACCGTCGGCAATCCGTGAACTTCTTCACGCCAAACCTTTCGCGCCCTTCAAGGTGCGGCTTCCGGACGGGGAGGAAGTTCTCGTCCCCACGCCGGATCACGCTTCCCTGTCTCCAGCGGGACGGCGGTTCATCGTTTTCACAGACGACGACCGGATGACACTCCTCGACCCGATCCTGATTCCCGCGCTGGAACCCGCCGCGCCGAAGGACTGAACCCGGCATATCAGCCCCCCTATCACCCACCGCCCAAATAACGCGCGCCCATGAGCTTCCGGCCAGGACTCACATTCCGAAGCAAATTCATGGCAGTAAGATCAAACGTCAACTCCGGGTAAATGGAGGCAGACGCGAAGGCCCTTCGATCCCTCGGCAAGACGGATATCGCCACCGTGGCTGCGCAGAATCGAACGGGCAATCGAAAGCCCCAGACCCACTCCTCCCGTGTTGCGGTTCCGCGAGTTTTCAAGACGAACGAACGAATCAAACACCCGCTCGCGGTCGGAAGCGGGGATGCCGGGGCCTTCGTCCTCGACGATGATATCGATCCCGTCGTCGCGATCTTCGAGAAAAACCTGCGCACGGCTGCCATAGCGCACGGCATTTTCGATCACATTCCGAAGTGCCCGTCGCATCGCATTCGGGCGACAGCGCCAGGGAGTCCGCGCTGCATCGACAAAGGTGACATCCCATCCCAGTTCGAGGAGATCCGAGCAGAGGCTTTCGACCAGCGCATTGAGTTCGATCACTCTCGTCGGCTCGGAGGTCGCGTCTTCGCGAGCAAAGGCGAGAGTCGCTTCGGTCATGGTCTGCATCTCGTCGAGGGAGGCGATGAACTTCTCCCTCTCCTTCGGATCTTCGAGAAACTCCGCGCGCAGACGCATCGAGGTAATCGGACTGCGGAGATCATGGCTGATGGCGGCCACCATCCGCGTGCGGTTCTCGAGAAAGCGGCGGACCCGCGTCTGCATGCGATTGAAGGCGGCGGCGGTGCGCCGGATGTCATCACTGCCGACTTCGGGGATAGGTTCCCATTCCTCACCACGCCCCAGGCTCTCGGCCGAGGCCGCCAATTGTCGCAGCGGTCGCCCGACCCGGCGCGCCACGAGCACGGAGACCAGAGTGAGGAGCGTTGCCGTGATCCCGAGAGAGAGATAGTAAGACCAGGGTGGTCCGGCCACGGACTGGGGTTTGGCATAGACGGTGTGCAGCCAGAGCGATTCTTGAACCGGGATCGCGAGCCCGAATCCGTTCCAGTCCTTGAGATCCAACATTCGAAGCGGCGCGAGGAGCCCGGATTCGCCCGGAAGGTCCCTCCAGCGAAGCTCCCGGTCGATGGTGAGTTCGGAGGCGGCCGGAGGACGCGGCGACACCAGCAGGTGATCTCTCGCCGCTTCCTGCCACCGGACGACATCGGCGACCGCCTCCGTGTCGAGCCAGAAGCGCACCACCCCCGTGTTCGTCGCGCGCAGGATCTCCGGATGCACGGCCGGCTCGACGGTGCCCACGAGCCGGGCGACCGAGGTCGCTCTCGCGAGCACTTCGTCGCGGCGCAATTCCAGAACGGCACGCGCCTGCTCGGCGCGATAAATGAAATGGAAGGAGACATGGGAGACGAGGAGGGCGGCGAAGATCAGAATGATCCATTGCCCCGTCAGACTGGGATTCCATAGTCTTCTCATCCCGGCGTCACCTTTCCTGTAAAACAATAGCCATCTCCCCAATGGGTCTTGATCAGAACCGGAGTTCTCGGATCCGCCTCGATTTTGCGACGGAGTCGACTCACCTGATTGTCGATGCTGCGATCCCAGGCGCCGGCCTCGCGGCCGCTCGTCAACTCGATCAGGGTATCACGACTGATCACTTCGCCTGGATGGGTCAAAAACACACACAGCAAGCGAAACTCGGCGGTACTCAAAGGCACGGCGACGCCATCCTCGCCCGTCACCTCCTGCCTCGCGAGATGGAGAGTCTTGTCGGCAAAGCGCCACTCTTCGGGAAGCGTTTCCTTTCCCGCCTTTTCAGACTCGATCGACGGGTGGGAGCGCCGCAGGACCGCCCGTACCCGCGCGAGCAGCTCCCGTGGATTGAAGGGTTTGGCGAGATAGTCGTCGGCGCCAAGTTCGAGCCCGACTATACGATCCGTGTCCTCCGCCATCGCGGTGAGAAAGATGAGCGGCAGGCTCGTGGCCACCCTCAGGTAACGGCACAGCGACAAGCCATCCTCTCCCGGCATCATCAGATCCAGAATGACCAGATCAAACTCGTGATCTCCCAGCACCTTCCGAAAGGCCGCCGCATTTTCGGCAACCGTGACCCGGTAGCCATGCTGGCTCAGGTACCGGCCGACCAGCTCACGGATCTCTTCGTGATCATCGACCACGGCGATGTGAGGGAGCGACTCCATAGACGCTGAAATCTAGCCGCCTTCGGTCATTCGGCGCACAAAAACTTGCGTCAAAGTGTGCCAGCCCCCCCACGCTTGTGACAATTTGCGACAATTTGCGACAATTTCCCGTGCGGTGAAGGTGCGGTTTCCCGTGTATCAATATGGGAACAGGGGGCCTTGTGCCCGACGGCCCCTGACCCGGGAATTGAGAGATGATGAAACGAAAGCGGTGGATTTTCATGACACTGGTTCTCGGCGCCGTCGCCGGAGCGGTGCTTTGGCGAGTCAAGACGGCCGAGACCAGGCCCAAGGCGGCGCCATTTCCGGATGCGGTCTCCGTTGTCACCACGAAGGTCGTATCCCGGGATATTCCGATCTGGTTGTCGGGCATTGGAACGGTTCAGGGCTACAACACCGTGGTGGTTCGCCCCCGGGTCGGAGGGACTCTTGAGCAGGTCGAATTCATCGAGGGCAGCATGGTGAACAAGGGGGATGTCCTCGCCCGCATCGATCCGCGCCCCTACGAGGCGGCGCTCGCTCTCGCCACCGCACGCAAAGCGCAAAACGAGGCGCTCCTCGTCAGCGCGAAGCAGGACCGAGCCCGCATGGAGGTGCTGGTGAAGGGACAGTCGGTCAGTGAGCAGTCCCTGGAACAAGCCTCCGCCCTCGTCGCGCAGCTCGAGGCGGCGATCGAGGCGGATACGGCCTCCATTTCGAGCGCCCGCCTGGATCTGGAATTCGCCACGGTGCGGGCTCCCATCTCCGGGCGCACCGGAATTCGCCATGTGGACGCGGGGAACCTCGTCACCGCAAACCAGCCGGAAGGACTCGTCCATCTCACCCAGCTCCAACCCATCACGGTCGTATTCACCCTGCCACAACAACATCTCGCCGCCCTCCGCGCCCATATGCGGCCAAGCGCCGTCGCTCTGAAAGTGGAGGCGATCGGAGAAGGGGGCAGTGTTCTTGACGAGGGCGAACTGGAGCTGGTCGACAATCAGATCGATCTGTCCACAGGCACTCTCCAGCTCAAGGCGCGATTTGCGAATGAATCGTTGACGCTTTGGCCCGGTCAGTTCGTCTCCGCCCGTATCCTCGTGGATACACGGGCGGGTGCGAAGGCGGTTCCCACCGAGGTCGTCCAGCCTGGAATTGATGGTCCCTTCGCCTATCTCATCCGGGAGGACGGCACCGTGGAGGCCCGACACCTCAGAACCGTACCGGGTCTGGATGGATGGACGATCATCGAAGAGGGCCTGGACGCGGGAGACGAGGTCGTCAGGGAAGGTCAGGGCAAACTGAAGCCGGGCGCCCGTGTCAAAAGCCGGGGGATTGCATTGTGAGCCTCTCCGCCCCGTTCATTCGCCGTCCCGTGGCAACGGCCCTGCTGACGATAGGGATTTTCCTCGTCGGACTTGTCGCCTTTCCGCAACTGCCGGTGGCCCCCCTGCCGCAGGTCGAATTTCCGACCATCCAGGTCTCGGCGAATCTTCCTGGGGCGAGCCCGGAAACGATGTCCTCCTCGGTGGCGACTCCGCTTGAAAACCAGTTTTCGAGGATTCCCGGGATCACGCAGATGACCTCCGCAAGCCGTCTGGGAAGTGTTTCCATCACGATCCAGTTCGATCTCGACGTGAGCATCGACGGCGCCGCGCAGGATGTCCAATCGGCGATCAACGCGGCGGCGGGCCAGCTTCCCGTCGATCTTCCGAGTCCTCCCAGCTACCGCAAGGTGAATCCGTCGGATTCCCCCATCATCATTCTCAGCCTCGTCTCCGAGGTCCTCCCCTTGACCGAGGTCAGCGACTACGGCAGCAACGTCGTCGCCCAGCAGCTCTCCCAGCTTCCGGGAGTGGCTCAGGTCGATATCATGGGAGAGCGGAAACCCGCGATCCGTGTCCAGGTCGATCCTGCAAAGCTCGCCGCGCTGGGTCTCGGTCTCGAAGATGTAAGAGGTGTCATCGCTTCATCGACTGTGAATTCGCCCAAGGGCAGTCTCAACGGACCACGTCAGAGTCTCTCTATCTATGCCAATGACCAGCTTCTCGATGCGGAACCCTACAACGACATCATCCTCGCCTACCGCAACGGGGCTCCGATCCGGGTGAGGGATGTGGGCCGTGCCGTCGAAGGGCCCGAGCAGTCACGCAGCGCCGCTCTCATGAACAACCAACGCGGGGTCGGGATCATGATCCGCAAACAGTCCGACGCGAATGTCATCGACACGATCAACCGGATCCGTGGCCTCCTTCCCGAACTCCAGGCCGCGATCCCTCCGGCGATGAGAATCGAGGTTCAGAGCGACCGCAGCCGCACGATACGGTCCTCGGTGGAGGAGGTCGAAATGCACCTCGTCCTCACGATGGTCCTCGTCACCCTCGTGGTGTTCGTGTTTCTCCGGAACATACGCGCGACGCTGATCGCCAGCGCGGTCGTTCCGATCTCCATCGTCGCGACCTTCGCTGTCATCTACCTGCTGGGGTTCAGCCTCAACAATCTCTCCCTCATGGCCCTCACGATCTCCGTGGGATTTGTCATCGATGACGCCATCGTGATGCTCGAGAACATCTACCGGCACATCGAAGAGGGAATGAAACCCTTGGAGGCCGCGTTCAAAGGGGCGGGCGAGATTGGTTTTACCATCCTCTCGATCACGTTCTCCCTGATCGCCGTCTTCATTCCCGTGCTTTTGATGGGGGGCATTGTCGGACGACTCTTCCGCGAATTTGCGGTCACCGTGACCATCGCCGTTCTCGTCTCGGGATTCGTCTCCCTGACCTTCGTTCCCATGATGTGCGCAAAATTTCTGCACCAGCATAAGGCGCCGGATCGTCGGACCCTGCGAGGATGGCTGGACAACGGTCTCGAACGCTTCTTCAACACGATCGAACGGATCTATGAGAAGGGCCTGCGAGTCGTGCTGCGGCATCAGAGGCTCACCCTCTTCTCCCTTGTCGCCACCGTCGCTCTCACCGGCTGGGTTTTCGTCAAAATGCCCAAGGGGTTTTTCCCGCTCCAGGACACGGGAATGATCAACGTCACCGCGGAGGCGGCACCCGACATTTCCTACTCCGCCATGTATCAGCACGCGGAGAAAATCGGCGCCATCATCGGGGCCGATCCCGGCGTTTCCGGCTTCCTCAACCGTATCGGAGGCGGAGGCCGCGGACCAAGCGGAACAAACAGCAGCCGCTACTGGGTGACCTTGAAAGAACGCGACGAGAGGGATCCCGCCTCCGTCATCATCGCCCGGCTCAAAGCGGCGACCGCGGACGTTCCTGGAGTGACGGTCTTTTTCCAGGCCCAGCAGGATCTCAATGTGGGAGGGCTCTCCTCCAAGACCCAGTTTCAGTACACGCTTCGGGACGTCGATGTGGACCAGCTCAACGAATGGGCGCCCCGCATCCTCGAAACGCTCCGAAAGCTCCCGCAACTCCGCGACGTTACCTCCGATCAGGAGTCCACCGCCCGGGCTCTGAACATCGAGATCGACAGGCAGGCCGCCTCGCGTTTCGGGATTCAGACCGAGGCCATCAACTCCATGCTCTACAATGCCTTCGGGGAGCGCCAGGTCACTCAATTCTACACGCAGGTGAGCCAGTACAAGGTGATTATCGAAGTCCCCCCGGAACTCCAGGGCGACCCGTCCACCTTCGACAAACTCTTTCTGAAGTCGCCACTCACCGGAGGCCAGGTGCCACTGTCCTCTCTGATCACTTTTGATACCGCCAGCACCAAAGCCCTTTCAGTGAACCACCTCGGGCAGTACCCGGCCGTCACCATCTCCTTCAACCTCTCTCCCGCTGTCGCCCTCGGGGATGCCGTGACCGCCATCCAGGAGGCGACCAGCGCGATGCAGATCCCGCCCGGGCTCAGCGGCAGCTTTCAGGGGAGTGCCCAGGCTTTCCAGTCGTCGCTGAAATCCCAGCCCTATCTCATCCTCGCAGCCATCATCGCAATCTATCTCATTCTCGGCATGCTCTACGAAAGTTTCATCCACCCCCTGACGATTCTCTCCACTCTGCCGTCAGCGGGGCTCGGAGCCTTGCTTACACTGTGGGCCTTTGGTTACGACGTCGGGGTTATCGCCATCATCGGCATCCTTCTCCTCATCGGCATCGTGAAGAAGAACGCGATCATGATGATCGACTTTGCCATCGAGGCGGAACGGGATCGGGGGATCGCGGCCCATGAGGCCATCTTCCAGGCCTGCCTCAAGCGATTCCGCCCCATTACGATGACCACCCTCGCCGCGATGATCGGTGGCATTCCCCTCGCCCTGGGTCATGGGGACGGGTCCGAATTGCGCCAGCCTCTGGGCTATGCTATCGTCGGCGGCCTGATCCTGAGCCAGGCGCTGACGCTTTTTACGACACCCGTGGTGTATCTGTTCTTCGACAGACTCGTGAAGAAACGGAAGACAGGCCGCGTCTTCGAAGAA
>CAZYHO010000211.1:0-7983 GCA_964647495.1 uncultured Akkermansia sp.
TGATCAGCGTGCAGGCCGATGCCGGCGGCCGCTGGCAGGCATCACTGCATCCCGAGAGCATCGAGCGTTTGACTGGTGTTGTCGGCGTGCCCGGCGGTCATCCGTTCAAATTCGCGCCGGCACAGCCGTTGTCAGCCGCAGAAGCGCGCGCCGGCACAGTCCGGGTGTCGACGCCAGGGGGCCTGTGATTGTGGTTGGGGAGGGAGGGGTCAGGGGTCGGAGGTCAGAGGTCAGAGGTCAGGGATCGGGGGACAGGGTGTTCAGTGTTCGGCCTGGAACCAGGACAGTGGTGCACCTGGCTTCGCGTTCCGCCTGAAGGCGGGACTCCAACTCAATGTCCGTTCGCACAGGTTTTCGGTTGAAGTACCGGCTTCAGCCGGGCGCGAAGCCTGGCGCGAAAAGAACATTCCGCAAAACGCTGCGCTTCCGCCTGAAGGCGGGACTCCAACGCCACGGGTTTTCGGTTGGTGGACCGGAGGGGCATGAGGGACTGGAAGGGCTTCAGAAGACGGTTGGGGTATTTGATCAAGGATCATTCTTTGGCTATGTTAATTACTGTCGTTTTTATAATTATCGTGAAATGAACGAGAACCTTGTTCTTTCCATCGGGGGTGGTACGGGGCAGAATCGTTATTGTATCCAATCATTCCCAATCTCATGAAATCCCTGATCCTTGGTTCACTTGTGTTTTTTGTGCTGGCCTTGAGTCCTGAGTTTTCCGCGCGAGCGGGGCTGATCGGATTCTATTCTTTCGATGACGAGGGGAACCCGTTTGTGGACGACAGCGGCAATGGGTATGACCTGGAGAGTTACGGGGCGGATCCGGTGCATACGATGGACGGTGGATTCACGGGTGGCGGGATGAATTTCAACGGCGCCCAGCGGCTGATCGCGCCGCTGAGCATTTTCTGGGACGAGGAGAACCTGCCGCAACTGACGATGGGCGCGTGGGTGAGGACCTCGACGCTCAACTCCGGGCTGCGGAAGTTCATCGGATGCGACGATGGCGCGTATGACCGGGTTATCGGCCTGGATAATCGGCAGGCCACGGGGTTCGGTTACACGGCTTTCACGGGGGTGGGTGTGATGGGGGGCGGGCCGGTGCCGGTGAGTACCGAGCAGTGGACGTTCGTGGCGGTGACGTATGACCAGACGGCCGGCGAGGCGGTGCTGTACGTGGGGCTGGACGCCTCCACGGTGGCTCCGCTGACGGTGGCCACGGCCGCGACGGGCTTTGGCACGTCCTCGCAGTTCACGACGTCGATCGGCAGCCTGCGCTCGGACAGCAACGCCGAGGGGTGGGTGGGCGACATCGACAACGTGTTTTTCTATGATGAGGTGCTGAGCGAGGCGCAACTGACGGCGATCCGCAACGGCGGCAAGGCGACGATCCTTGGCGTCGGGGGAAGCGATCCAGGGTTGAGCATCACGGCGGGGCCCGACCTGCGGGCGTTGGGCAAGGGCCCGGCGGAGCACGCGTTTTCCTTCGCGATCAAGAATCCTGGCGTGGTCAATACGCTGACGATTTCCGGTGTGACACTGGCCGGGGCGGACGCGAGTCACTACACGGTGGTGCGTTTTCCGGCCACGCTGGCGCCGGGCGCGGACGATACGATCGATTTCAAGCTGACGCCCAACGGGCAGGTCGGAACATTCGCGGCGACCGCCACGGTGGCCAGCACCGATCCGTCGAACCCGACGCTGACGCTGGATCTGGGGGCCACGGTCCTGGGCACCTCGCTGCTCGGGGTGTACACATTCGACGATCCGGAGAACCCGTTGAAGGATGACTCGGGGCAGGGCCGCACGCTGCAAACGGTCGAGGGAGTGGAGCCACTCTACGAAGCGGACGGCGGGGTGGCCGGCGGCGCGTATTATTTCGACGGCACCCAGCGGCTGGTGGCGCCGGTGAACATCCGCTTCGATGCGACTCCTTTTCTGACGATGGGGGCCTGGGTCAAACCGTCGTCGGTGGATTCCGGCTACCGCAAATTCATCGGCAACGACGCCGGCTGGTCGCGGGTGATGGGTCTCGACCCGCGCGGGGCCAACGGTTTCCGCTATACGGCATTCATGGGCAGCGGCGTTCTGGATCAGCCATCGCCGCCGCCGGTCAATACGGACGACTGGAATTTCCTGGCCGTGAGCTACGCGCAGCCGCTCAACACGATGACGCTGTACGTGGATCTGGAGGCGCAAGGAGATCCCGGCGCGTTCGCGGCGTACACCGGCCCGGCCACCATCAATTCAGGCACGGCCACCACGTCGCTGGGCAGCCTGGCGCCGGCCAGCGCCGGCGAAGGCTGGGAGGGGCATATCGACACGGTATTCTTCGTCAAAGGCAGGCTGGAGGAGGAAGCGGTGAAGGCCATTCGCGACGGCGGCCGTAACGCGTTGCTCGCCTTGCAACCGGATCCGGTGCTTTTCGCGCCGGAAACCTCGGTCTTCGGTTCGGCCGACGTGCTCGGGGCGCGCACGGTGTCCGTGGAGTTGCGGAATCTGGGCGCCGCGCAACCGCTCAATCTGGTGTCGCTTCAGGTGACCGGACCGGATGCGGCGCGCTACACGCTCGGCGTGCCATCGGCCACCACGATCCCGGCCGGAGGCACCGCGACGGTGAACGTGACGTTCGATCCGCAAGGCGCGGGCGGGCTTTACCAGGCCTGGCTGGACGTGCTCAGCAACGACCAGGTGGACCGGCACCGCCGCATCGATCTGCGGGCGATGGCGGCGTTCCCGACGCTCAAGGGCGCGCTTCTTGCGTTTTATCCGTTCGATGCGGAGGAGGATCCGCTGCGCGACGAGAGTGGCAACGAACGCCACCTGCAACTCGTGGGCGACGCCGAGCCCGAGTATGCCATCGGCGAAGGGCATGAGGGCAGCGGATACCGGTTCTTCGGCACGCAGCGGCTCATCTCGCCGGTGAACACCACGCCGACCGCCACTCCCCTTCTCACGATGGGCGCATGGGTGAAAACATCGAACATCGATGGCGGCCTGCGCAAGATCATCGGCGCCGATGCGGGATGGTCGCGCGTGATCGGACTGGATACCCGCGGCGCCGAAGGATTCAGTTACACGGGATTCTTCGGCGGAGGTGTCACGTCCAACGTGTTCGCCACTCCCGAAAGTTACGACGACTGGACGTTCATCGCGGCCGCCTACGATCAATCCACGGCGACCATGACGATCTATGTCGCCTTGTATGCGGATGATCCGGAAAGCGAACTCATCGCGGTCACACAATCGACGACTTTCGGCAGCCATCAGGCCACCACCGCCATTGGCAGTCTGCGCCCGGACAACAATTCCGAGGGCTGGCAGGGGGACATCGACAACGTCTTCTTCTACCAGAAAGTGCTCACGCAGGAGGAAATCCAGTCCATCCGCGAAGGTGGCGTGGCTTTTATCATGGAAGAAAACACACCGGAGCCCGGCTCCGATTTCGCCATCACCGACGTGCAACGCGGCGACGACGTGCGCATCACATGGCAAAGCCTGGCCGGCCGCACGTATATTGTGGAATACTCCCGGGATCTGGCCGCGAGCGGCTGGGAAAACATCGCCACAGTCACCGGTCAAGCCGGCTCCACCACGTTCATCGACAACGACCCGACGCGGCTCGCGCGCCCGGTGAGCTTCTACAGAGTGAAGCTCCAGCCGTAGGCGTCGGATCTGTCGGACGCGTCTGACCTGTCTGACGCGTCTGGCAAGCGTCCGACAAGCGCGGCACAGGCGCCGCGCGCCGTGCTCAAGGCACGGTGTTCGGGTAGCTGCCGAGGACTTTGAGGAAGGAGCAGAAGCGGCTCAGGGCCTCGAGGCCGCGTTTGACTTTTTCGTCATCGGAGTGGCCGAGGAGGTCGACGAAGAAGAAGTACTCCCAGTCTTTTTTCCTGGACGGACGGGACTCGATTTTGGCGAGGTTGAGGTGGAGTGAGTTGAACGGTTCGAGAGCGTGGTAGAGGCTGCCCGGTTCGTTTTTGACGGCGAACATGATCGAGGTGCGGTCGTTGCCGGTGGGCGGGCAGGTGTTTTCGCTGAGGACGAGAAACCGTGTGGTATTGGTGGCGCTGTCCTGGATCGAGCGTTCGAGGACCTGGAGGCCGTGCATTTCGGCGGCGAGCGTGCCGCCGAGCGCGCCGGCATGCGGGGTGGAGGCGGCCAGTTCGGCGGCCTTGGTGGTGCTGGCGCAGTCGATGAGCTGGGCGTGGGGAAAGTGCGAGTGGATCCACGCGCGGCACTGGCCGAAGACCTGGGGATGGCTGAAGAGCGCGGTGATCTGGTCACGCGGGATGCCGGCCATGAGGCAGTTGTCGATGCGCAGGAAGAGCTGCGCGCAGATCTTGAGGTTCGAGTCGGCGAAGAGATCGAGCGTGTGGTTGACCGCGCCTTCGGTGGAATTCTCGATCGGGACGACGCCGTAGCTGGCGCGGCGCCGCGCCACCTCGTCGAACACGTCGGCGAAACTCGACTGCGGCAGGTACTGGACGCTGTGGCCGAACTTGCTCAGAGCCGCCTGATGCGTCCAGGTGCCGGGCGGCCCGAGATAAGCGATCTTGAGGTCTTCCTCGAGGGCGAGCGCGGCGGACATGATCTCGCGGTAGATCGCGCGGATCGATTTTTCCGGCAGGCGGCCGGTGTTGCTCTTGAGGAGGCGCTGAAAGACGGCTTCCTCGCGCTCGGGGGCATAGATCGAAAGCCCTTCCTTCTTCTTGAGCAGGCCGACCTCATGGACCAGATCCGCTCGCTCGCTGAGCAAGCGGAGCAGGTCCGTGTCGAGCGCGTCGATACGCTGGCGGATTTCCTCAAGGGTCATGCGGCACCGCCCTCCATATCCCGCGGTCCCCTGAGCGCAAGTGTGGCCGAAGCCGGTGATGGCACAGTGCCTGCTCGACAAATGCGAGCCGCCGCCCAGCATCGCGGGCGATCCGCACTGATGTCGTCCGCCGCCCCCGCCCTCGCCTCCCCTGACGCCGGCCCCCCGGTGATTCCGCCCGGCCACTGGCTCGGCGGGTATTCGCCGCCGGGAGGCACCTGGGATGAAGTGGTGGATGAGGGAGGCGCCGTGCGGCCCGCCTGGCGGGCATTTGCGGCGGCGACAGCGCGTTTTTCCGATGCCGACTGGCGCCGGCGGCGCGAGGAGATGGCGCGGCTGCTGCGCGACCACGGAGCGACGTACAATGTGTATTCGGATGCGCGCGGCGCGGCGCGGCCGTGGCAGCTTGACGCGCTGCCATTGGTGATCGGGCGCGATGAATTCGAGGAGGTGGCGGCGGGGTTGTGCCAGCGGACGCGCCTGCTGAATGCGATTCTGGACGACCTGTACGGGCCGCAGCGGCTGCTGCACGACGGGTGGATCCCGCCGTCGATGGCGCTTGGAAATCCCGGCTACCTGCGGGAGGCCCGAGGCATACACGGGCGGGCGCCGCGGCTGACGTTGGTGGGCACGGATTTGGCGCGCGGGCCGGACGGGAAATGGCGCGTGCTGGCGGACCGGACGCAGGCGCCCTCCGGGAAAGGGTATGCGCTGGAGAACCGCACGGTACTTTCGCAGATCTGGCCCGGCATTTTCCGCGACTGCGGGGTGCGGCCGCTGGCGGATTTTTTTGATTCGCAGCGTGAAGGACTGCGCGCCTGGTCACCGTCGCCGCGCGGGGAGCCGCTCGTGGTGCTGCTGACGCCCGGACCGTACAACGAAACATATTTCGAGCACGCCTTCAAAGCGCGCCGTCTCGGGTTTGCGCTCGTGGAGGGAGCGGACCTGACGGTGCGCGACCGCTGGGTTTACCTGAAGACGCTCGAGGGCTTGCGGCGCGTCGACGTGATCATCCGGCGCGTCGATGATGTGTACTGCGATCCACTCGAGCTGCGCGCCGACGCCTGGCTGGGGGTGGCCGGATTGGCCGAGGCCTGCCGCGCCGGCCACGTCACGCTGGCGAACGCCCTGGGATCCGGGGTGGTCGAGGCGACGGCGTTTTTTCCGTTCATGCCCGGCCTGTGCCGGCACTTGCTCGGCGAGGAATTGCGGCTGCCGCAGGTGAGCACGTGGTGGCTCGGGCAGCGGGCCGAGCGCGACGCGGTGCTGGCGGAGGGCGACCGCTGGGTGATCAAGAAAGCGTTTGTCGGCCAGCACAATGACCCTGTGTTTCTGGCGCAGGCGGACGAGGCCACGAAGCGCGAGACGCTGGCGCGCGTGGCCGCGACGCCGGAACGCTTCGTCGCGCAGGAACCGCTCGCCTTGTCGACCGTGCCAACATGGCATGACGGCCGCCTCGAATCCCGCCAGCTCGTCTGGCGCGCCTTCGTCATCGCCAGCCCGGCCGGCCACTTCGTCATGCCGGGCGGATTGACGCGCGTGAGCCGTGACGAGGCGGGCTCGGTCGTCACGATGCAATACGGCGGCCTGAGCAAAGACACGTGGGTGCTCGGGCACGAGCCCGAGGCCGGTCCGCCCACGCCGGCGCCGCCGGTCGTCATCCGTCCGGCGCGGCCGGCAGCCGGTGTGCCGAGCCGGCAGGCGGATCATTTGTTCTGGCTCGGGCGCTACGCCGAGCGGCTCGAGCACATCGTCCGGCTGGTGCGGACCGCGCTCCGCCGGCTTTCCGGCGAGGAAACCGGCCAGCAGGCGGCCGAACTGCGCGCGCTCCTCCATTTGCTCTGGCATACAAAAAAACTGCCGCGCCGCCGCCAGGAGCCGCCCGGCTCGCCCGCCGAAGCGCTGAAGGAAGAACTGGAGGAACTCGCCCGTCCGCCGCTCGACCGGCTGCGGCCGCTGCTCGCCGATCCTGCCGTGCCGGACGCGGTGCCCGCCCTCGCCCAGCGGCTGCGGTTCAACGCGGCCGCCGCTCGCGACCGGCTCTCGGACGACATGTGGCGCCTCATCAACAGGCTCGAAACGCTGGCCACGCCGCTCGAATTCGACCTGGCCACACCCGCCGCCCTGCTCGATCAGCTCGACAACCTCATTCTCGGACTGGCGGCGCTGGCCGGCATGGAGCTTGAAAACATGACGCGCGGGCATGGCTGGCGCTTTCTCGAACTCGGGCGCCGTGTCGAGCGCGCCGTCAACGTGTTCGAGCTGTGTCTGGAAACCGCCCGCGCCGGGGCCGGCCGGGCATCCTTCCTGCCACCACTCCTCGAGCTTTGCGACAGCGCCATGACGTACCGGCGGCTGCATGTCGCCGCCGCGCAATTGCTCCCGGTCATGGATCTGCTGATCGCCAACGAGTCGAACCCGCGCTCGGCCGCGTTTCAACTTCATTGGATGGCGCGCCAGACCACCCAGCTCCCGCGGGAAGTCACAAGCGCCGGGGTCGCGCAGGAAAAGCAGGCCGCCGACCGGCTGCTTTCCTCCCTTTCGAGCCTCAGTCTCCAGGCGCTCACGGCGATGGCCGCCCCCGCGGCCGCCGCCCATGTCGCCGCCGTCTGCGAGGAACTCCTCGAAGGGCTCGAAGCCTTCTCCGAACTCCTCACCGCCCATTATTTCAACCACGCCCTGCCCAAGGTCCGACAGAATAACCTCGGGGCTCCCCGCACCCGCCCCTGAAATCTCAAATGCATTACCACATCGTCCATCGCACGCTGTACACGTACGAGAGCCCGGTGACGGTATCGCATCACATTGCGCGGCTGGGGCCGCGCGCGTTGCCGCACCAGACATGCCCGTGGCATGAGATCGACATCGTGCCTGAGCCGGTGGTGCGGGTGCCGCGGCTGGATGCGTACGGCAACCAGGCGTTGTATTTCGAACAGGCGGGATCGCATACGCAGCTCGAGGTGATCGCGCGGAGTTACGTCGAGCTGGATTCGCCTCCGGCAACAGAGCCATCGGACACGCCGCCTTGGGAGGAACTGGTGGAAGCGGTGCGCGGGGAGCGGGCGGGCGGCGCCGGCGGAGTGGGCATGGCGACGGAATTCCGCTTCGCCTCGCCGCTCGTCGGGCCGCACGACCGGCTGGCGGCCTATGCGCGGCCGAGTTTCGCG
>CAZYHO010000212.1:0-7971 GCA_964647495.1 uncultured Akkermansia sp.
GTGCCCGGTGCGAGGGTGTCATAGACTTTCCCCGCAAATTCCGGATTCATCCGCAGGCGCGACGCGATTTCATTGGCATCGGCGCGGCGGCCGCTGCTCGTGATGCTCGTCCACTTGCGCGCCTGCCGTCCTGGAACCAGGAAGCTCAGCCGTCCGCCCGTGCCTTCGAGCATGGAAAAGACATGGTTGCCGAGCGCACCGCGGCCGCTGATTTCGATCGGCGCGCGCCCAATGGGGTTGCCGTTGCGATAGACGTACACTGTTTTGTCGGCCGCGCTCACCACCATGGTGATCGGGCCGCTCGCGCTGCGTTCCGGGTTCCAATCGTAGTCGTTGTTCGCGAGCGGGCGCAGCATCTCGGGCGTAAAGTCCTTTGGCGCGAGGATCAGCCCCGGACTCGACGCCCGATGCGGCACGGGCACTTTGCCATCGCCGACGACCACGGTGCCGCCTTTCGCCGTTGCCTTGAAGAGCAACTGCGAGAAGTCGAACGGCATGCGGATGCAGCCGTGGCTCGCCGGGTAGCCGGGGAGGTTGCCCGAGTGCATGGCGATGCCCGTCCACGTCAGCCGCTGCATATTGGGCATCGGCGCGTTGTCGTATTTCTTTGAATAGTGCTCCTGTTTTTTCTCGAGGATGCTGAAGACGCCGCCCGGGGTGGAGTGGCCTTTCGAGCCGGTGCTCACCGTCGAGCGTCCGATGAGGATGCCATTGCGATACACATGCATGACCTGCTCGGGAACGCTGACCAGCACCATGACCGGCCCGCTCGGCGAGAGCCTGGAATTCCACCAATACTCGCCCGGTTTGAGCACGCCGGTCGGTTTGCCGGTCGGCGTGCCCTGGGTGTGCGCGCGCGGTTTTTCCACTGCCTGCGCAGTGACGGTGAGAGCGATGGCGGTGGCGAGAATCGTAAGGAATTTCATGAGGGATAATGCGGAGAGTGATTGGGGCAAGGGGCGGTTGTGGGCGATCATGGGCGGTTCAATATCCACTGCCGGGCGGCGGCGAGTTCCGATGCGGGGAATTGTTTGATCTCCGCGGACACGAAGTGCGCCACCAGGTGCTCGGCAACATTGCCGAGCGCGGAGTCCGTCACGAGTGCGATCTTCCGGATGTGCTTGTGATGATCTCTGACAAAGCGCAGGTGCGCGGCCAGGGCTCCAAACGACGCCCAACCGGGAAATTCCGGCGTTTCCACTATCAGACCCGCAAGGTCTCCGGTTTCGGCGATGAACGGATCGACCGCTTGGGCCAGTTGTTCGAAGTCGGCCTGCTCCAGCGAGGACTTCGGCTGGATGTGGAGAATGGCGTTCGCGGTGTCGAGCGTATGTTCGATCATGGTGTTGGTTTGCTGGCTGCCACGAACTTCCTTCGGTTATTGGCCGGAAGTTCATGGGCGCGCGTCATTTTGCTGGTGGGTGAGAGGGGGGATGAGGGTTGGGTCGGTGGTGGGTGAGGCGGATTCGGGTGGAAGTGGGGCGTAGGGCAGGCGGGAGAAAGGTGCGTGGGAACGGGTGAAGAACGCGCAATCAACAACGGGGTGAGCGGCCGCTTCCGTCAAGTTCTTTTGCTTCGGCGCGGTGAACGGGGGCGCATCTCCGAAAGTTGCAAAAGCGGGCTGGACCACGACACCATTTGCCTTGGCCGACCCGCCTGGGCAGCGGAGCCTCGTATGGAGTGTGCGGACATGTCCGCGCTTTGGTACCGGGCGACATGCCGCCCAGGAGAGCCGGATGCGGGAAATCTGCACGTCCGGTTCGGAGGGAGGGGTGGGGCAATCCAATGCGCCATCCCTGCCCCTATAATGGGCCACATCCCCGTTGCACACCGGCTTCGACCCGAAAACGTTTCGAGCCATGGCGGAGTTCGCCTCAACTCAACAGGTTCTCAGATCCCTCTCGCCCCTGGAACAAGAGGCGCCAATGGCTCTGATCGACGCACGACCTGCAGGAGGACCACGGCGCTGCTGCATCCCCACGAATAACGGCGGCCCGGCGCGGTCGGCTCGGGCCAGCGGCACCAGGAGAGGTTGTCCGACACGCGGCGCGCGTTCCACGCGGCATCCGCGTTCTTCAGCAGCCAAGGCTCGAAGGTCGCCTGTTCGCCGCGCTCATACACAAATCGCGCGATCCAGCGCGCGGCGATCCCGTTGAACCCGCCGCCGTCGCCGCTCTCTCCGGCAGGGGGCAAAAATCCATCGCGGCACATGTGGTTCATCGTGAAGGCCGCGGCCAGCTTCGCGTCCTCGTGGTAGCCAAGGAGGTTCGCGGCGCCCACAAACGTGCCCTGATTGTAGGTAAACTGACGTTCGTCCACCCTCCCGCCGACGCGGATATTGTCCGCCACCCGGCCCGTCGTGGCATCAAACAACGTGGCGCGCTCCCACAGAAACAATTCCTTGGCCCTGGTCGTGTAGGACTCTTCGTTCGTCGCCTTGCCGATCAGGAATGCAGCGATGGCGCCGGGGCCATTCACACAGGCGTTCTTGGTGCGATTATCCGTCTTCCACCACAGCCCGCCGCCGAGATCCGGCGAGATGGCGCGGGCGTAACACAGGTCAAAATTGGCTTTCGCCGCATCGAGAAATGCGCTCTCGCCGGAAAGCAGGTGTGCCCGGGCGCAGGCAATGACGATCCACATGATGTCGTCGTTGAATTCATTGCGTTCCCACGTCGCGCCATGGTCGGCGATGAATCCATGGAACAACTTCGTGAACATCTCCATGTGCTCCGGCTTTTTCGTCCGTTCATAGGCATCGAGCACCATTTCCATCTGCTCCGCCCGCATCCAGAAAGAGACCTTGCCGCCGTCGGTGGACTCCGCAAACCACGCGCGTCCATCTTTCTCCCGGTAAAACGCCTTGGCATGCGCTTCAAATAAAACATCCGCATCCGCGGGCGTCACCGCCAGCGCGGGAAGCGCCACGCCGAACAGCGCCATGCAAAGCAGAACGATCCACGAGCGCCGAAGACGCGTCCGCGCAGGAACTGGCGGGAGTCGGGAACAGGTCTGATGCATGGCTGCCAGGGATTTGCTTCGGAGTGGTGGCCGGAAGTTCATGGGCGCGCGCGATTGGGGCGGTGAGTGAGAGGGGTCCGGGGGAGAGAGGGTGGTGAGGGCCGGGTCGGTGGTGGGTGTGGCGGATTTGTGTGGAAGTGGGAGTCTGTCGGCGGAAAAAAGGTGCGTGGGAACAGGTGAAGAACGCGCAACGAACAAGGGGGCAGCGGCCGCCCCTGTCAAAATTTTGCTTCTTGAGTGGTGTGGACAGGTGAACAGTGGGCGTCTATCTTCGTCCCCCACATCCAGGCAAAGCGCGCAGCCATTGCCAAGAGCCCGGGCGAGGCGCATCCGCTTCCGCGAGACCTGGCACGGTCTCGCCGCGCGCCCGCGCCGCCTCGGCTTCTTCCCAGGTTCGCCCCTTGACGATGAAGCCGCGCGGGGGATTCCACTTGCCAAGTCGGCGGGCGATTCTCTGCAATCCAAGCGCCGCCGAGGAGCTGCTGCCTCTGGTTAATGAGGAGTTGCGCACGCTGGCCGCGCAATGGCTGGCGAACGAGGCGCCGGGGCAGACGCTCCAACCGACGGTCTTGGTCCATGATGTGTGGCTGAAGCTGGTGGGACCCGGGCCGCACCTGAGGAACAGGAGGCCAAATCGATCGATGAGTGCGAGACAAGAAGAATTGCAGGCCCTGTTCGACCAGGCCCTGAGCTGGAATCCCGACGAACGCGCTGCCTTCCTGTCCGGCGCCTGCGGCGACGACGCAGAGTTGCTCGAACGGATGGAGGCATTGATCCAGGCTGATTCGGAGGCTGGCACGGGGCACGGGGCACGGGGCACGGTTGACATGGCTCGTTACCGCTCGTGTGCCACCCTCATCATCCTGCCGGTCTTCCGCGCATCCGGGGCATACGGGAGTATAGAGGGACAGGCGCCCTGTGGACCCCCAAGCCTTCCATTGGCCTTCAAGCTGGCTTGACTGTTTAAGGTGGCAGTCGAAGACATGTTCGTTCCTGACAAGGACTGAGGCCAGGAAACGGCTTAATGTTCAAGGTGAGGCACGGAGCGCAGCGGAGTTGCCTCCACCGCCTTGTTGCCCGGTTGTTGTGCGGGAAATGAATCTCTTCGTGGAAATTGTCTTCGAACCTTCTCCGGTGATTCGCCCTGTTAACGTCAGTGTTGCTCCCGACTCTCTACCATCCAGATCGTTTTGCCGGGCAAACTTTCCGTTGTGGGCGACTAAGGAGTATCCTTCACCTTCGTAGATTTTTGTTCCTCCGTCGCGTAACGCCCACTTAAGCACAGCGTGCTTGGGCTCCTTGCCTGCGTCTGCCAATTGGAAGTCCTCTTCCGCCATATTGAGCAAGCGAATCTGCTCATCGGAAAGTGATATTCGCTCGGCATCCGATATTCCCGGGATTATTTCGGGCCTATGAGTGGCACAGCCGATGATGGCTTGTAGCGTAGCCAGAATTGAAAAAAGCGAGAGAAAGTGCATCGTCTTTTTGGCAGAACAGTGAAATTGAGCCTCTGTGTGTCTTAACAGGTTCAGACACACAGAGGCAATTGTGGTGCCAATGCCTCCTTGAAGGGCGCACTTCGTCCATGGGCGGTGCATTTGGCCATAATGACCGGAACTGCAGTCGATGCCAAGGAATAAGTTGGAGGTGGGAGGAGTGTCTACGCGAGGTCGAGAGGGCTGGGGGCGCGGGCGCCGGGGCGTTGGATGAGGTGGAGGTAGATCATGGTGGTTTGATGACCGAGAAGACGAATTGCCAGGGCCATTCGCGAGGGGCATTGGGGTATTTGCGGACGAGGGATTCGGGCAAATGGACCTCGCCGGCGCCGGCGACGAGATCCTGGCGGTGTTTTTCGCGGGCTTTGTCGAGGTGGGCCTGGAGCCTGGGTTCGGGTGGTTTCGGGAGCGGGACGAGGCGATGTTTGCCGCCTTTGGTGTCGTGAATGGCGATGGTGGCGTGGTCGAAGTCGAAATCCCTGACGCGGAGGCGAAAGCATTCCATGAGGCGAAGCCCGGATCCGCAGAGGCTTTGGGCGGCAAGCCGCTGGAGGAAGGCGGGGGAAGTGGAGGACATGGAAAACGAGAAACGAGGAGTGGGTACCGCAAGGAATGAAGTCGAAAGTGTGCGTAAGTGCAACCAGAGCAGCTACAGCAGCGGCCAGCCCGGCAGATTGCGCACGAGCCAGAAGATCATGCAGGCGACGAGCAGTGCGCCGCCCAGCCAGGCGTTGGCGGCGAGGGCGCGGCGGGAGATTGGCCGGCCGGTCCACCACTGGAGCAGCCACCAGCCTGCCCAGACCGCCAGGCCCGGCAGGAGGGTCACCATGAATGCGTTGAAGTAGAAGGCCTCGGCCCATCGCCCGTTGAGCAGGTGATGGGAGGCGCGGGTCATACCGCAGCCGGGGCATTGCAGGCCGGTCCACTGGTTGAAGCGGCAGACGGTGAGAAGGCTGCCGCGGGTCGCCGGATCATGCGCCCGCAACACCCAGGCCCCTGCCGCCAGCACGAGGAGCAATCCGATGGACGTGGCGGCCGGCACCCAGCGTTTCGATGCCCCTCTCACAACCGTGGCGGAAAGATGCCGCCGGCCTGAGCCCGGCCGGCTTGTCCCGGGACCGGCGCGCGGCCTTCCCCCTCGTCAAAACGTTCCATTCGTTTCATGTCGGCATGCAAATGATCAGGGCCGATCCAGCCACAATCCACATGAATGTCCACGATCAAGGATGGACCGGGCTTTCAGCCCTCATTCGATCCAGGGGATCGCAATCCTGGGGCGATGCACCAAGCCAGGATAAAACCGGGTCGTTGGCCCTGTGGCAGGAATGGGGAGGGGTGGGGACAGAGTCGCTGACACTCACCTTTGGCAGGGCCAAGCCGTCGTTTCCGGCAAGTGTTCGGCGCGCTCCTCAGGATTCCCGGATGGCGATCGGCGCGGATTCATAACCAGCGAAGCGCTCACATCGGGCCATAACTTGTCACTTCGCAGGCTCGGATGGACGCACGACCTGCGGTAGGACCACGGCGCTGCTGCCTCCCTCGCTTGACTGCACGAAGCGACTGTCGGCCACGTCCAGAGTGATCGTGAGGGCTCCAAGATAACAGAATGTCAGCATCCCGCGCCCGGTCATCCCGGCGGTGACGGCGCCGCTGGCTCCCATGGTCGCGTCCATGAGCACCGCGTCACCACCCTCGGCGCCCTCCGGAGCGACGGGGAAAGGGGCCGGCAGCGACTGCGCCAGGTCCGCGCCTGCGTTCAACCCGAAAGTCAGCGCCATGTCATCCAGCGCGTCCGAGGCGGAATACACCGCATCCTGACCGGCTGGTGCCGTTAACGGATCGGCCAGCCGACCACTCCGCCGCCGTTGGCGGTGAAATCAACATCCGGCGCATCCAGGGCCTCGCGCAACGAAACCGGCTGCAATGGCGTGAGCGCGAACGCATCGACATAGGGTGGCGCTGTCGAAGCGTAAGCCCCGCCGTCATTGAGAATCCGGTAATCGCCGGGCAAAACGACCTGGCGCACCTCGATCCTGTCCATCACGCCGATGCGAGCCCGCCCGGCCACGGCATTCGTCGAAATCGATCCGCCGGCAGCCACGCCAGGCGGGATCTGGGCCGCTTCTGCGCCATCATGAGAGAGCGACGGGTCGAGTTCCACGGTGGCTTCCGGAGCCGGCGCCCAGGCCCGGCCGGGTGTGCCCGGAGCCATCGGCGATGGTGGGCGCGTTTGCCGGCTCCACCGCGGACGGAGTGAGAATCAGCCACAGCGAGTGGGCGCGAAGGGGGGGAAGGATGCATGGATGCCCGGGAGAATGAAAAATGATGAATCGATACGAGGAGCGATCCCTTGAATCAAGGCGCATCCTCGATCATGCGGTTTCCGTCCATTCAGGGAGCTTCAGCGGAACCAGCCGCGCGGGGATTTTTTCGAATTCGAACCACTCGCCGATCCAACATTCGCCGAACGGCTCGAGTTCCGCGGTATATCCCTGATTTCCGATGAGAAACAGGCTGCGTCCCTGGATTTCCCAAGCCATTTCGCCCCTGTCTCTTCCATTTCCCACGCGCCCGTCGGGCAGCAGGCTGAGGATCCGCTGGTCGCGGTCCTTCCTTTCATAAACATAGTCACGCTGGTTTGCCACTTTCCAAAGGAGCGTCTCATCCGCCGCGGGCGGAGCGGCCAGCTCGGCCAGATGAGCCAGGCATCGGTCCTCATTCCGGAACCCGTTGATCCGCGCGTTGCCTTCCAGCCGCCATTTGCACCCGTTGCGATGCTGAAAAATGCGCTCACCCGTCAGATCGTGCTGGCACATGGTGCCCTCCAGGCTGTGGATTCCCCTGGCCGGCATCGCATACTCGCGCCCGAGCATCATCCAGGCGAGGTGGAATGTTTCCTTGTCGCCATGCACATGCCGGTAATAAAAATCCGAATACTCATTGAGATGCATGGCGAGCCCGAGTTCTTTCCAGCAGGATGCCTTGTCCACGAGAACCTGTCCTGTCTCGAACTCAGGTTCGTCGCGGAAGGGGACATCGCAAATGCGCCAGATGGTTCTTTCCGGCGCCAGGCGCCCGTAGTCGGGCCAGAAGAGGGCTCCCTTTTCGCGCACCTCCGGCAGATCGAAGAGGTATTCCGGATCGCGCACCGGCACATTGTCAGCATCAAGCAGCAAGACCTCCCGGAACCGGCAGTGGATGATAGAGTACGGTTTGAGTTCCCAGCCGTTGAGGATGCGCGCGGGGTGCCGGGCGCGCACTTGTCGCGCATCCACCAGGAGGACGCCGGGCAGTGTTTCGAACTGCCGCCGCCACAAAGGGGGCATTTCTTTCTTCCCCAGGTGCCAGACCTCCACCGGAAGCTGGCATCCCAGGCAGCGAAGCTCCTGCAAAAGCACCCAGACTCCCGGCAGATACCGCTCTCCTCCTCCGCAGATCACGATGCCTCGCGGCA
>CAZYHO010000213.1:0-3639 GCA_964647495.1 uncultured Akkermansia sp.
CGCGGTATTTCGTGCCGGCGACCATCAGCGCGAGGTCGAGCGTGATGACTTTCTTCTCCAGCAGAATCTCGGGCACGTTGCCGGCGGCGATCTCCTGCGCCAGCCCCTCGACGATGGCCGTCTTGCCCACGCCGGCCTCGCCGATGAGGACCGGGTTGTTCTTGGTGCGGCGGCACAAGATCTGGATGACGCGCTCGATCTCGCTCTGGCGGCCGATGACCGGGTCCATCTCCCCTTTGGCGGCGAGTTCGGTCAAGTCTCGCCCGAACGCGCGCAACGCCGGCGTCTTGCCGTCCTTCTTGCCGCTGCCGGCCGCGGCGGTCTCCTTGCCCCCCTCCGACTGCCCGAAACCCTCGCCCTCATCGTCGTCGCTCGGCGTGAAATTCGGGTCGAGTTCCTTGAGGATTTCCTGGCGCGTGCGCTCGATGTCGACGTCCAGCGACTTGAGCACGCGGGCGGCGACGCCCTCGCCTTCGCGCAACAGGCCGAGCAGGATGTGCTCTGTGCCGACGTAGCTGTGGTTCAAAGCGCGGGCCTCTTTGCCGGCGAGCGCGAGCACTTTCTTGACGCGAGGCGTGTACGGAATGTTCCCCATCATCTGCTGGTCCGAACCGGTTCCAACCTGCTTCTCGACCTCCAGGCGCACGGTCTCGAGGTCGAGGCCGAGCTTCTGGAGCACGTTGACGGCCACGCCCTGACCCAATTTGATCAGCCCGAGCAACAAGTGTTCGGTACCGACATAGTTGTGGTTGAAGCGGTCCGCTTCCTTGCGGGCGAGCGCGAGCACTTGCTGCGCTCTGGGGGTGAAGTTGTTCATGGTACGGTGTCCGGCAGGGGGAGCCGGGAAGTCGATTGAATTTGCCTTACGCTACGGGCAATCGCCCAGGTTTCAACCCAAGCGCCGCATTTTCCGCTGGCGGTGTGGCTTTTTGCAAACGGCGTGCCAAACGAGGTGTGTTGTGGGGGTTGGGGTGCAGGGGTGCACGGTTCATGGTTCATGGTTCATGGTTCATGGTTCATGGTGCAGGGATGAGGAAGGGTGCACAGTTCATGGTTCATGGTGCATGAGTGAAAGGTTCGGGGCGTGATGTGGATGGCGGAGGTTGGCGGGCGGGAGTGAGGACCGGGAGCTGCTTCCGGAGAGTTGCAGAAATCAGAAATTCCGAAGCCGGGAGAAAATTTCACTTTGCTTAACGAATCCCTCATGATAGACGCGGCATTCGCGGGGTATTATTTGTGTCGGAAGCCGGATTCCAACAACAGGTGCAGCACTTGAGCACTGTGAACCGCCACCTCCGGGTGCTGGTGGATCAGATTGCGGAAGGGGCGTTGATTGTCGAGACTCTGCCTGCAGCGGGGCCGGGGCCGCGAATTGTCTTTGTGAATCGCGGGTTGTGCCGGCTGACCGGGCAGCGGCCGGACGAACTGGTGGGGCAGCCACTGGCGCGCGTATTCGACGGGGCGCGGCTGGGGGAATTGCTGGCGCTGCTGCCGCGGGTGGCGCAAGTGGGGCGGGCGGCGGTGACGCGGGCGGATCTCTTGACGGCGGAGGGCGAGCCGCGCCCGGTCCGATGGACGGTGAGCGCGGTGAGAGACACCGAGGACCGGCTGCTGAATTTCATCATCACGGTCGCCGAGGAACCCGCGGCGGCGATGCCCGCCACTGGACCGCGCCTGGAGGACGCGGAAGAGGGGTTCCTTCATCAGGTCGCCCGGCTGGAAAACCTCGAGGTGATCGCGAGCGGGATCGCACACGATTTCCGCAATCAACTGACGGCTGTCATGCTGAACGTCTCGAACGCGGGTGCGCATCCCCGCGGCGCCGACGACCACCGCAATTTCCTCGAAAGGGCCTCGGCCAGCGCACGCCAGGCCAAGGAATTGGCCGACCAGCTCATGGAATTCGCGCGCGGCGGCACACCGGTCACCGGCCTGACTGACCTCGGAAATCTGCTCAGTGAGTGCGCGAGCCTGACGCTCTCCGGATCGAACTGCCGGCTGCAGCTCGAAATCGCCCCGGACCTGTGGTCGGCGCGCGTTGACAAGACGCGCATCAAGCAGGTGATCAACAACCTGTTGATCAATGCGACACAGGCGATGCCGGAGGGCGGCCAGATACAGGCGTCGGCGCGCAACACCGCTCTCGCCGAGGGCAACGGCCCCGGTCTGCCTGAGGGCCCGTACGTCACGCTCAGCGTGCACGATCGCGGGGCCGGCATACCCGGGCATGTGCTGCCTAACATTTTCAAACGCAATTTCACCACCAAGCGGACCGGCAACGGGCTGGGCCTGGCATCGAGCTGGCACATCGTGCGCAGCCACGAAGGCACGATCACGGTGGCGTCGACCCCGGGCATGGGCACAGAATTTGCCGTGTATCTGCCGGCCTGCCCCGCGGAAAAGATCGAGCCGCCCGCGCCCGTCACCGGGCCGGATGGGCCGCCGACCGCCGGATGTGGCAGCGTGCTGGTTGTGGACGACCAGCACGTCGTCCGCGCGGCCGTCAAGGCGAGCCTCGAAGCCTTGGGCTACGAAGCGGACGAGGCCTCGACGGGCGAGGAAGCCATCGACCGGTACCGCCGGCGTTTCCACGAAGGGCGGCCGTTTCAGCTCGTGCTCATGGATCTCACGCTGCCGGGCGGCCACAGCGGTGACGACGCCATGCGGGAAATCCGGCTGCTCGACCCGACGGCCCGCGTGATCGCATCCAGCGGCGCGATCGAAAACGGAACACAAGGCGAACTGCTGGACCGTGGATACGTGAGCACACTGCCGAAGCCGTTCGATTTGCAGAAGCTCTCTCGCACGCTCTCCGAGGCCGCCTCCGTGGTCCTGCCAGGAGACCACGCCTGACCCCGGAAAGCATGCGATTGACGGTTCCGCTCATTCTGGCTTCGGCTTCGCCGCGCCGGCATACGTTGCTGGGTGAGCTGGTGGATGACTTTTCCGTGGCTGCGGCCGACGGCGTGGAGGAGGCGCACGATGCGGCGGCGTCTCCCGCGGCGCTCACCGAACACAACGCCCGCCTCAAAGCGACCGCCGTCGCCATCGCACACCCCGGCGCCCTCGTGCTCGGGGCCGACACGCTGGTATACCTCGACGCCGAACCGCTGGGGAAACCGGCCACCCTCGCCGAGGCGGCCGGCATGCTGCGGCGGCTCGCCGGGCGCACCCACACCGTGTGCACGGGCGTCTGTCTCGCCGGCCCGGGAGCCGGTGAGGTCCAGGTGTTTCACGACCTCACGCAGGTCGTTCTCCGGCCCCTGGACGACGCGGCCATCGCCGATTACCTCGCCAGGGTCCCGGTCCTCGACAAGGCCGGCGCCTATGCCGCGCAGGAATACGGCCACCTCATCATCGAACGCATCGACGGCTCCTGGAGCAACGTCGTCGGCCTGCCACTCGAGGCGCTCGCACCGCGCCTCGTCCCATGGCAGCAACAGGATCGCTGAGCGCTTGTGCCTTGTCGGGCCGCGGGAAGCCGGCGAGAGGGCTTTCAGGAAAGCTGGAGGATTCCCCCGGCAATCCGGATAACCGGAGCAACCCCAGAATAACCGGCCCGCGTGCGGTCCTTTGCGAGCCATGCGCCTCCGCATGCTCTTCCCACAAACCGGACAAACCGGCACAGCTTCCGCAAAA
>CAZYHO010000213.1:3739-7969 GCA_964647495.1 uncultured Akkermansia sp.
CTCGCGTGGAGTCCTTCGGTGAAGCCGCCTGTCTTCAGGAACTCACGGCTCTGGCTTTCCAGTTGGCGCTTGAGCAGGTATGCGGCCTGATTGACGGCGCAGAGCATCGCATTGGCGGCCAGTTCCGGGCTGGCCAGTGACACGAACTCGGCGAGACCCGCCAGGCCAGTGAGGCGCACGGTGCCAGGCTCGGCTGGCGGAAGATCCGTGGCCGCAGCGGAAGTGAGGCGTTTCCGCATGGCGAGAGCTTCTCGGGAACTCTTGTCCCATACCGGCAAGCCGCGCTGTGTCAGGAAGCTCTTGTAGTCCTCGATGAGTTCGTCGTTGAGGCTGGCACGGGCGATGTTGGTCAACTTCATCTCCGACCTCCTCTGAATACGCGCGCCAAAACGCAATCTTTCACAAATGACCAATGACCAATGACCAATGACCAATCCCCAACGCCCCGATTGACAACCCATGTCGCCGATGGCATCGCCCGGAATGGGTCACGTGAACAGCACACGGCCGGTGCTCGTCGTCGGTGGAGCCGGATACATTGGATCGCACACGGTGCGGCGCCTGGCCGAGGCGGGTGAACGTGTGATCGTGCTGGACAATTTGAGCCTCGGCCATCGCGAGGCCATTGTCTCTCCCGGGGTCGAACTCGTCGTGGGCGACCTGGCCGACGCCGCGCTGCTCGACGCGCTTTTTGCCGCGCATCGGTTCGAGGCGGTGGTTCATTTCGCCGCCTTCTCGATCGTCGGTGAGTCGGTGGCCGAGCCGTTGAAGTATTATTCCAACAATCTGGGGGCGTCGCTGGTCTTGCTGGAGGCGATGCGCCGGCACGACTGCCGCGCGTTTATCCTGTCGTCCACCGCCGCGGTGTACGGCAATCCCGTGTCGGTCCCGATGGACGAGTCGCACCCGCGCCGGCCGATCAACCCGTACGGCTGGTCAAAATTCATGCTCGAACGCGTGCTGGCGGACTGCGAGCCGGCCTGGGGGCTGCGCAGCGTGGCGCTCAGGTATTTTAATGCCGCGGGCGCCTCGACCGACGGCGTGATCGGCGAGGACCATCGGCCCGAAACCCACATCATCCCGCGCGTCCTCATGGCGGCCACCGGGGAAATCGAAGCCCTCACCGTCTTCGGGCGCGATTATCCGACACCCGATGGCACCGGCATCCGCGATTACATCCATGTCCTCGATCTCGCCTCAGCCCACGCGGCCGCGCTGCGCCACCTGCGCGACGGCGGCCAATCCCTCCAGTGCAACCTCGGCACGGGACGCGGTTGCTCGGTCCAGGAAATCATTTCCCTCACCGAGAGCGTGACCGGCCTCAAGGTGCCCGTGACATTCGGCCCGCGCCGCGCCGGCGACCCGCCCTCGTTGATCGCCAATCCCGCTCTGGCACGATCGGCGCTCGGCTGGAAGGCCGCGCATCCCGACCCACGCCACATGGTCGAGACCGCCTGGAGGTGGCTGAAGGGGCCGCGACGCGGGCGGTTCGGGTGACCGGCTGCTTCCGGGGCGCAGCGTTCGTCAGCGCACGGTCCGCTTGGTCCGCTTCGCTCTCACGGCGCGCACAGGCCTGCGTTATCCGTGTCATCTGCGACAATCCGCGGTTCCCGAATTCCTTTCCAGATCAAATCCACCGGAGGCAGCGGAACGGGTGTTCGTCCAGCAGATTGGTGCGCACGCCGGCCAGCTTGTCCGGCCAGTAAAACTGCACGCCGACGTAATGCCAGACCGGCGCGATCACGGCATGGGTTTGGATGAGCCATCTTTCCGCCTGCTGGAAAAGCGAGTAGCGCCGGGCGGGATCCACCTCCGCGGCCGCCTCGGCGATCCAGGCATCGTACTCCGGGCTGCGCCAGCCCGTCCGGTTATTGCCGTTGTCGCCGATGAACAACTCAAGGAACGTGCTCGGATCGTTGTAATCGCCCACCCACGACGACCGGGCGATGTCGTAGTTGATGGAGCGCATGGTATCCAGGTAGACCTTCCATTCCTGCTTCTGCGGCAGGATCTTGACGCCGAGCGCGGACTCCCACATGACTTGCAGTTCGACCGCCATCGCCATGTCCGTCTCCAGCGTCGGAAAAAGATACCGGACCAGCGGAAACCCCTTGCCGCCCGGATAACCCGCGGCCGCCATCAACTGGCGCGCTTCCGCGATGTCGTACAGCGGCTCGGGACGCGGCGGCTCGTAACCCGCGCCACACCCGGGCGGCACTAGGCTGAATGCCGCCGGTTCCCCCATGCGGGTGACGCGCTCGACCAGTCGTTGCCGGTCGATGCACAGGCCGAAGGCGCGGCGCACACGCGGATCCGCGAACGGTCCGTCGGCCACCGCGCAATTGAACCGCATGAAGCCGCTCGCCAGCATCGGCCCGCTGTGGAAATACGGCTGCCGCCGCAACGAGTCGACCAGCGACGCGGGCACGCCGTTCTTGTCCATCGCCAGGTCGGCCGTGCCGGTCACGAAATAATTGAGCGCACTCACCGCATTGGTCACGGTGCGCAATTCGACGCGCTCCATCGCCACGGCATCGCGCTCCCAGTAGGTCGGGCTTTTTTCGAGCACGACGCGATAGTTGAGCCGCCATTCGGCCAGGCGGTACGGCCCGTTGCCGACGATGCGGCCGGGCTCCCACGCGTCCGCCCCGGCGGCGGCCAGCGACCGGATGTGCACCGGGCAATACGTCGTGAAAGCACACAGGTCGGTGAAATACGGCGCCGGCTGCTCCAGCGTCACGACCAGCGTACGCTCGTCGGGCGCGCTCACGCCGACCTGCGCGAAATCGGCCAGTTTGCCTTCGCTGTATGGCTTGGCGTTCCTGATCAGATGCAGCAGCGTGACGTAGTCCGCGGCCGTTTTCGGATTGAGCACGCGCTCCCACGAGTCGACAAAATCGCGCGCCGTCACCGGCTCGCCATTGCTCCAGCGCGCGTCGCCGCGCAGCCGGAACGTGTAGCGCAATCCGTCGCCGCTGACCTCCGGGGGCGCCTCGGCCACGCCCGGAATCGCTTGTCCCGCTTCATCCCATCGCATCAATCCTTCGTAGATCGACGTGATCACACGGCCCGAGGACTGATCGGACGCCTGCGCCGGATCGAGCGTTTCCGGTTCGGACGGGTTGATGAAAACCAGGTCGGCCCGCTCCTCGAGGCGCCCGCATCCCGCAAGCGTCAAAGCAGCCGCCGGCGGCACGGTCGCAAGCCATTGCCGCCGGTTCATCGCTCAATTCGGAGTGGTCGTAGGCGGCGTGGACAGCTCCGGAACCGCCGGAGTTTCGCCTTCGTCCTCCGGTGTGGCCGGAGCCGCATCGTCGGATGCTTCAGGCGCCTCGACAGGGACATCGGCCGGCGTCTCACCCTCGGCCGGCGGCACAGCCGGCGTTTCCTCGCCTGCCTCCGATTCACCGTCAGCGGGCGTGTCCCCCTCGGTGGGTGCCGGATCCCCAGGCGCCACATCCGCAGGCGCCACATCCGCAGGCGCCACATCCGCAGGTGGCGCATCGGTCGCCGCCGGAACCGGCGCCTCAGGCCGCGGCAGGTTTGCCAGATCAGCGCCCAGGCGCGCCGCCTGCTTCGTCTCGTGCGCATTCAGCAACCCCAGACTCAGCGCCAGCAGGAAAAAAATGACCGACATGAATGTCGTCCCCTTCTGGAGCACGTCCGTCGTCCGCGAACCGAACATCTGGTTCGTCGCATCCACACCGAAAGTAGCGCCCAGTCCCTCCTGCTTCGGGCGTTGCATCAACACCAGCAGCAGCAGAAACAACGAGACCAGCACGATGCCGATCAGCAAAATAATATAAAGTGCCGACATAGGGAACGCGCACCCTACCGCTCCCGTCCACTTCGGCAAATGGAATCGGGATGGCGTCACTCGTCATTGGTCATTGGTCATTGGTCATTGGTCACTCGTCACTGCCCACTGCCCACTGCCCACTGGGCCTTTCCCCAGACGCCTGGTGGCGAACGAGGCGTCCCGGGCAGGGCGGCGCGTCCCGCCCGCCGCAACCGGCATCCTGCCGGCTGCACCGAGCGTCCCGCTCCGTGCTCCGATGGCTCTTGCGCAGCCGAAATCTGGTTTCAGTGGGTGCGTCATCGGAAGCATCACCGCACCCCATCACGCCCTCGACAAACAGTGATCCCGACGGTTTTCCGCACGAACCGGTTGGAGACTGTGGCGGGCGATCTGAAAGTCGTGTAAACCGGGCGGTTTAGGCGTCGTAGTTG
>CAZYHO010000214.1:0-7956 GCA_964647495.1 uncultured Akkermansia sp.
ACTCTACATGCCGATAGATCAATCTGTGTTCCTCGGTGATACGTCGTGACCAATAGCCTGACAATACTTGGCGAAGGGGTTCCGGCTTTCCGATTCCTTCATAGGGTGAACGAAGGACATCCTTGATCAGTTCGTTGACTCTTTTGAGAATCTTCTTATCGCTCTGAAGCCAGAACTGATAATCATCCCGCGCTTGAGGTGTGAACGAAAAATTCACAACTCCAAGTCAATATCTTTCTGGATAAGATTGCCCTTCTCGGCTTCTTCAATGGAGTCGAAAAGCCGCTTGGCATTGGCGGGGCTTCGCAGAAGGTAGGAGGTTTCCTGGAGCGATTCATAATCGTCCAGGGAAAGCATTACGACGGCTTGATCTCGGTTGCGCGTAATAATCACGGGATCACGATCTTGGCAGACTCGATCCATCGTGGAAGCGAGGTTTTCGCGGGCAGCAGTGTAAGTGATTACAGTCATATGGACAGCATCCTGTCCATGTGGAGGTGGATGTCAGCGTGTTTTTTTCGCCGAACGACCCAAACTCAGCGACCCGGCGCACGGGACGCTCCAGTTGCAACCGCGGCGTTCAGGCCCGGTTCGCTGCAGCGCATGTCGAAAGCGCCTCTCGAATCCGGTGAACGCTGCGGGCGCCATTCTTGGGCCTCGGCGCCGCCGATTACTTGTCCCGTTCCGGGAGGTCGTCGCGGACTTCGGCGGGCGGTGTGCGGAGCAGGCGGGCGGCCTGGCCGGTGAGCCAGAGGTAGTGATCGCCGGGGACGTTCGGTTCGGCGACGAACGGGCTGGCGCCGACCGGGGGATCCTGACGGATTTTGAAGATGGCGGTGGCCTCGTCGAGTTCGTCGAACATGGCGACGTAGAAGGCGGAGGCGCCGGCGCGCCGGGCGTTGACGAGCTGGGACCAGAGGAAAGCGCCACCGCGGCGCGGGATGGCGTCGAGGGGCGCTGACTTTCCGCGGGACGCCATGAGATTGTGCCAACTGAACCCCGGGAAGGCGACCGGCAGGTAATCGAGGTTTCGTTCGCGGCACCAGGCGAGATCACCGGCCAGGGTGCCTGAGGCGTGGCGGGCGGCGGCGGCGGGCGAATCGTAACGTCCGACCGTCCAGGGACTGACCACGTCGGCGCGGGCGATGAGCTGGTGGAGTTCCGGGTTGTCGATGGAGTCGCGGTCGAGCGTGCGCCAGTACGCGGGGACACCGAGCATGAGGGAGCAGCCGCCGGGGACGGCCTCGGATTTGAAGAAATCGATGAGCCAGCGCCAGTCGTCGAGCATGGCTGGGCGGTCGTTGAATCCGAGCCCCCAGAGCGCGACGAGCGGTTTTCCGCGGTGGTGGAGGTAGGCGGGATCGGGTTCGGTTTCGCCGAGCGAGAATCGATCGCGGAGGTGGCGCCAGTCATCGGCCACGGAACGGATGCGGCCGGGCCGGAGGCCGCTGAGGTCGTACATGAGGACCCAGCGCCGGCCGGTGGCTTGCGCGGAATCGCGCACGGCGGCGAGCACGGAGTCCATCGGGCCGCGGATCCGGGGGTCGCGTGCGTCGACGGCGAAGCGCTGCAGGAAGACGCCGTCGATCCCGTAATCGCGCATCCATTCGAAGTGGACGCGGACGGTGCCCGGGCGCGTGGAACTGAAAACTTCCGCGACTTCGCCGTCCGCGTGGCGGAATGCCGTGGGGAAGCGGTCGCCGGCCGGCAGCTCACGCACGTCCGGCCAGAGGTCGATCGCGCATTTTCCCGGCTCGAAGGCATTGCCGGCCGCGTAGTGGCGCCATCCGTTGCCGGCGCCGTCGCCCTCGACGCGAAACCATCCCTGGTACCCGCACATCACGCGGCCATCGAGTCCCTCGGCGGCCAAAGCGGTCGCGATTCCCGGTGTCCATACGGTCAGCGTCCACAGCCCCAGCGCGGCGACGAGCGCCAGGCCGTGCGGCCGGAGCCGCCAAGGCGGGCGGCCGGAGCCCACCCGGAGGCGGGAGGGCGGCGCGGTGGGTTTCATCATGGCGAAGCGTGAAACGGCGCCTCCTTGGCATGCCGCGGGGGCGGCCAGTACGCGGGCGCACGGACGCGATCAAACCGCCTCGAGGCCGTAATCGATGAGCGCCTGGGAATCATCCCATATGTACTTGGACGCGCTGCCGAGGATGATGGAAATGACGTGGTTGCTGCCTTTGACGCCGCTGCAGACGAGGCATTTGCCGGCCGCGTGAGTGTAGCCGGTCTTCATGCCGGTGACGTACGGGCAGCGCTTCATCAATGTGTTGGTCGTTCGCAACGTGATCTGCCGCCCGTCGGAAAACCGGAATGGCAGGGATTCGAGGCGCACGATCTGCCGGATGAGCGGCACCGAGTAGGTCGCGCGCGAAATCAACGCAAGATCGCGCGCGCACGACCGCTGACCCGCGGCGGGCAGGCCGCTGGCATTGACGAAGCGCGAGTGGCGGCACCCGAGGCGGGCGGCGCGGGTTGTCATGACCGCGCCGAATTTCGCCTCGCTGCCGGCATAATCGCGGGCCAGAGTGCGGGCGACATCGTTGTAGCTTCGCACCAGCATCGCCTGCATCAGGTAGCCGCGGCCATAACTCTGCCCCGGCTTGAAGTTGAGTTTCGTCGGCTCGACCGCCACGTCGCTGGCTTGAACCGTAAGCCGTTGTGTCAGATAGGGTTTGCCGCGCTCGCACAGGAGCAGGGCGGTCAGCAGCTTCTGCGTGCTCGCGATCGGCCGCACCTCGTCCGCGTTTTTTTCAAAGAGCACGCGGCCGGTGCGGGCGTCGATCACGATCGCAGCGGCCCCTCTCACGGACGGTGGTGGACGGCGGGCGGCGAAGACGAATGGACTGGAGATCCCGAGTCCGATGCCCGTGGCGGCCGCTCGGACCAGAAGTTGACGGCGAGTACAGTGCGGCAGGCTCATCTTTGCAGAGGTGGCCGGCGTTCGGATGCGCCGGCGCGGGTTTTTGTGTTGGGATTGGTGGTCGGCTTGGGCTTGGGCGAGGGGGCAGGCTTGGCTTTCGGCGGGACGGCGGGTTTGTCTCCCCGCGGCGGTTTGACGGACGATGGTTTGGCGTCCGTGGTCGCTGCGGAAACTTCAGGTTTATTAATTTCCTCAGAGTCGCCTTCATTCAACTGTTTTTCGACCAATTCGTCGCGCGGTGTGCCCAGTTCGCGTGCCCGGTGGTAGTGACGGCGGGCAATTTCCACGCCGGGCGGGTGGCGTTCGAGGTAGATGAGCGCCAGATTGAAGTGCGCTTCCGCGTAGGCGGGGTCGATGTCGAGGGCACGCTGGAGTTCGATTTCGGCGGCGCCGAGCCAGCCGAGGGCCTTGGCGGCGGCGGCGAGGTGGTTGCGGGCGCGCGCGTCGTCCGGTTTTTCGGCCACGGCGCGGCTGATGGCGCTCAGGGCGCGGAGCGGATCGTCGCGTTCGTAGTAGACCATGCCCAGCGTGAGCCAGGTCTGGGCAAGGGATGGTTTGAGTGAGGCGGCACGCTCGAGATGCTCGACGGCGGCATCGTATTCTTTGAGCTGGAACTCGACGGCCCCCAGGTTGGCCAAAGCAGGGACATTCTCCGGGTCGGCCTCGACCATTTCCTGGTAGGCGGAGCGGGCCTCTTTCCAGTCGCGCCTGGACACGGCCGCCGCCGCCCGGCGCGCCAGTTCGGTGGTCAGCGGCGGCAGTGGACCCGACTCGCGGCCGTCCTCGGTTCCGATCTCGACCACTTTCGCCCTGCCCTCCTCGGCGGGTGGATCCGCGCGCAGGCCCCCGCCACAAAACGCGAGGCCCGCGATCATTGCCGTGCAAAACCACACTGTGTGTTCCAACGCCCCTCGAGGCATCATCAGATGGCCGTGGCGTCGATGGATGAAAATTGTGTGAATTATTCTTGCCATACAGTAAAAATAGTTTCTGTTCTCGCGAACACCCTCATCGACCAATGCTCACTGCACGACAACAACAACTCCTCGACTTCATCCGCAACTACCATCGGACAACGGGCGTCATGCCCTCGACTCGCGAGATTCAGGAACATTTCGGCTTCGCGAGCCAGACGGCGGCGGTCAGTCATTTGCGGGCGCTCGAGCGCAAAGGTGCCATCAAAAAACTGGCCGGCAAGGCGCGAGCGCTCGTTTTTCCGCAGGACCTCGGCCGCAGCCTCAGCTTCAACGTGCCGGTTTACGGGGCCATTCCGGCCGGTTTGCCCACCACGGCCGATCCTGCGGCCGATGGACAGCTCGCCATCGACGCCGCGCTGCTCGGCGTCTCGGAAGACGCGCCCACATTCGCCCTGCGCGTCCGCGGCGACTCGATGATCGACGCCCACATCGTTGCCGGTGATTACGCGGTCTTCGAGAAACGGGAGGCGCGCAACGGCGACATCGTCGCCGCACTGATCGACGGGGAAACGACGCTCAAGCGCCTCGTGCACCAGGACGGCACAGCGTACCTCAAAGCCGAAAACCCCGCCTACCCGGACCTTGAACCGGTGAACGAACTGTTCATACAAGGAGTGCTCGTCGGCCTCGTGCGCACCGCGCGACGGTAGCGCCAGGCAAGGCGATATTTCTTTTGCCCGTGGCGAGCTGCTTTCTAGCCTGACCGGCTGATGCGATTTCTAGTCACGGGAGGTGCGGGCTTTATAGGCTCGCATGTGGTGGACCGGTTGCTGGCCGACGAGGCCGGGCAGGTGACGGTCCTGGACGAGTTCAACGACTTTTATGATCCGGCGATCAAACGGCACAATGTGGCGGAATTCCGCGGGCCGGTGACGGTGGTGGAAGGGGACTTGCGGGACCGGGCGCTGATGGACCGGCTTTTCGACGACGGCGGCTTCGATGTGGTGATCCATCTGGCGGGGCGCGCCGGCGTGCGGCCATCGATTCTGGAACCCGAGCTGTATCTGGATGTGAATATCCGTGGCACATTCCATGTGCTGGAGGCGGCGCGGCGGACCGGGGTGAAGCGCGTGCTTTTCGCGTCGAGTTCGTCGGTTTACGGAGTGAATCCGAAGGTTCCGTTCGCGGAGGACGATGCCCTGCTGGCGACCATTTCGCCGTACGCGGCGACCAAGCTGGCCGGCGAGCAACTGTGCTCGAACTATGCGTACCTGTACGGACTGCGGAGCGTCTGCCTGCGGTTTTTCACTGTGTACGGTCCGCGCCAGCGGCCCGACCTGGCGATCTCGAAATTCTGCCGCGCCATTCTGGAGGGGCGGCCGATCGACAAGTACGGGGACGGCACGACGTGCCGCGACTACACGTATGTCGACGACATCGTGGACGGCGTGATGGGGGCTGTCGGGTACGAGGGCCCGGCGTTTGACATTTTCAACCTCGGCGGATCGCAGACGGTGTCGCTCAACGAACTGATCGCGGCGTGCGAGGAGGCGTGCGGGCGGCGCGCGGTGGTCAATACACTGCCGATGCAGCCGGGAGACGTGCCGCGCACAAGCGCTGACGTCAGCAAAGCGAGGCGGCTGCTCGGGTTCGAGCCGCGCACCTCGGTGCGCGACGGAGTGCGGAAATTCGTCGAGTGGTGGAAGGCGACTTCCGCCGCCGCCTCGCAATAAACTGTGCGTCGGGCAGGCTTGGGAACCTGACAGGGGCGAAGAGAAACCCGAGGGAGTGCGCCGAACGGATGCCCAGGCTGTGTCCGGCAACCAGTCAGAACAGGGTCAGCATGTGGCAGGCCATTCCGCCATGAGGGTGCTTCGGAAACTTGCGTCACGCCGATGCCTGCCTTCTTTGGACAAGTGATGTGAATCCGGAAACATTCATGAGCCACGTCCGCTGCGAGTCCTTGTAAGTAACATGGAGCTGTTCAGGGACTACGAGATGAAGGTTGTTCGCCTTCATGATTTATGTCTAAAGCTTTCTGTTGCGACGGGTATTTCGAGAATTGGCTCCTCACTGCGAATCCAGAACGTGAGGAGCTGCCTGAGCGTATCGGGATCCAGTCTGTCTCTTCCTTTCAGGGCGCATTCCCAGACCGTGGCCGTCCGCCAACCGGCTGAAGACAGGCCGGCCAGCGCGCGATTGTCGTGAGTGCGGTTGCGCGCAATCTTGGCAGCCCAGAAGTTCGCTCTGGTCGCGGGCAGGCGGAAAAGGTGGCAGCTATGGCCGTGCCAAAAACAACCATGCGCGAATACTGCTGCCCGGTAACGGGGAAGAACGATGTCAGGACATCCCGGCAGGGTGCGAACCTGCAGGCGGAAGCGAAAGCCCGCACGGTGGAGCATCTGCCTGAGCTGGATTTCTGGCTTGGTGTCACGTCCGCGGATCCCGCTCATCATGCGGCTGCGCGTGGCGCTGGAAACGATGTCAGCCACGAGTCACAAGGGGAGCGCGAGTTGGCCGCTTGTTTCGCTTTCTTTCAGGGAAAGAAGGTGCGGAACCAGGATGCGAGCAACCTCTTTGATGACCGGAACGACTACTGAATTTCCGAATTGCTTGTAAGCCTGTGTATCGCTGACGGGAATCCTGTACGTGTCCGGGTAGCCCATGAGCCGGGCGCATTCGCGCGGGGTCAGGCGGCGTGGATTCCTGTGTTTTCCGCGGGAGACAAGGATCTCCGAACCGTCCTTGTAGTAGCGCGCGGAGAGCGTTCTTGCGACGTCTTTGCCGGTGACCAGACCGAAGCCGAAACCGTTGCCCGCGGCCCGGTGTTTCTCGGCGTAGTCCCGAAGGTATTTCCAGAGCTTGTCTGAAAGGATATACTTTTTCCCCACGCGGGCCAATCCCCCTGCGGTGTAGGGCTCCTCAGCGTCCTCGGATCCGTCTTCAGGATGAAGAACCGAATTCATTGCAGGATGAGTGAGGGGAAGGCGGAGGTCGCCCCATGAAAAGCCGGTCTTCTCCCGGAATCCGACGATCAGGATCCGTTCGCGGTGTTGTGGGACGAAATGCCGCGCATCAATTATCTTGCAGGCAACATGATATCCCAGTTCGTCTTCCAGCGTCTGGAGCATCACCTTGAAGGTATTGCCTCTGTCGTGTGACAGGAGGTTCTTGACATTCTCGAGCAAGAATGCGCGAGGCCGTTTCCGGGCGATTATCCGGGCGACATCGAAGAAGAGTGTTCCTTGAGTTGTGCATTCGAAGCCGTGTGGCCTTCCGAGAGCGTTTTTCTTGCTCACTCCCGCGATGCTGAACGGCTGGCAGGGGAAACCTGCGAGAAGGACGTCATGATCGGGTATCTCCCGCGCGTCGAAGGGGACAATGTCGCCGACAACAGGGTGTTCCTCGCCGAAATTCGCGAGATAAGTCTGTTGGGCGAGAGTGTTCCATTCGCTGGTGAACACGCACTGGCCGCCATGAGCTTCGAACCCCGATCGAATCCCGCCGATTCCAGCAAAAAGGTCGACGAAGCTAAAAGGCGCGCATTTATCGCCGGACATCCTTTGCGGAATCGTCACGATCTGGCGAATTGCCGGCTCCAGCCGGGCGGGACAGGCACACTCCCCTCGTTCCCATCTGGCAATGGTTTTGGTGCTCACCTTCAGCCGGTGAGCGAGATCCTTGCGGGAGAACCGCTTCCGGGCCTCCTTCAGCACCGGAAGGGCGCCGGCTGTCGCTTCGTCGAGATACTGCATGGGGAGAATATCGGGACATATTGACCCAGAAAATACCTCGCGAAAAGAAAAATCTTCCCGGAACTGTACGAGCGCACATGTGCTCAGGGGTACTGGATGGGCAGAAGCGAGACCGCCACGATGAACCGGTCCTTCGAACGGCCAATACCCCGGCCGGATCAAAGATCTGGTTTTGGTGCTTCGGCGTCGAGGTCCGCGGGCGCAGGCGCGGCGGGCGGGTCGGGAGTGTCGTGCGGACTGGTGGCGAGGGCGTCCGGCGCGTCCGGCGCGTCCGGCACATCGGGCGCGAGCGCGTCATTGGCGGCGGATGCGGAAATCGGCTTGATCCAGAGGGTGAAGGCGCGGGCGGGGAGGCGGA
>CAZYHO010000215.1:0-7936 GCA_964647495.1 uncultured Akkermansia sp.
AAATTGCCCGCTCCAGAACTCAGACATCAAAGCGAAGCTCCGGGGTGGGACGCGAGCCTCCGGGCGCGTCAGCGGTTGCCGCGTGCACGGGATGGCCCGGTTCCCGATTCTCCAGAGGCCCCCGAGCAGGAGGCGGACGATTTGTTCACACCAGTCATTCGCGCTCTCCGTCTCGGGCGTTTTCCGAGAATCGGCGGTTTGTTCCACAAGCCGTGCCGCGACCGTGAACTCGACGAGGAGATCGAAAGCCATGTGCAACTGCGCATGGAGGACGGCCTGCGCGAAGGGCTGACGCCGGCGGATCCGTTCGTCTTCGCCGCGGTGATAGCCGCCTGCTGGCTGCCGGCAAGACGAGCCTCGAGAATCGAGCCCATGTTGGCTCTGAGGACGGAGTGGATCACCCAACGTCACCCATGAAAAGATTGTGTGGGCAGCTTATCGGTGGTAGGGCGACATTCTCATGAGCGCCCGATACCACGTTTCGCGGAGACCTCGTCTCGCCTTCTTGTTCTTCGCAGGGTTGTTCTTGGTCGTCTGGAGAGTGCCTGTTCCGGCCCAGACAACGGGTGATGTTGTGATCAACCAGGTCAACGACAGCGAGGATACGATTTCGTTCACATTCACGAGCACCTGGCCGCGTGGCACTTCCTATCAAGCCGAGTTCCTGCGTGTATTCGACGACACATGGGCCGACATCCCGGATGCCCGCATCGAGCCGTCGGAGGTGCAAGGCGGGTTCCTGGTCACCGCTCCGAAATTCGGTGGTGGCAGTGGATTCTATCGCATTGTATGCGGCGCCGCTCTTCCCACGGATCCGATCAAGGACACTCTCGGCGAGCCGGATCCGGAGGAGATCATCATGATCTGGCAGCAGCCGCAGGGGGGAGCCACGAACAATACGATCTCGGGGAAACTTTATCACCACGTCGTGGCCACGCCGGGAGGGGCCATCACCAACAATATCCTCAACAGCTATCCCCCGGCGGACACTCCGGCCTTCAACTTCGGCCCGGAATTCTTCACGGATGGATCGGGCGCCCAGGACATCCTGCTCGAAGATTTCACCGCAGACGGCCGCGTGGATCCATTATGCGCGTGGGTGGACGTGGCCGGGCACGTCACGCTGGCGCTGGCAAGCATCGATCCATCGAATTTCGAGTGGCGAACGTCCGCGAGTTTTCCTCTCACCGACTTGCTGGTCAAACCTTCCGGCACCATCCCGCCGGTGATCCGACTCGTTTCCGTCAAGGTGGATGCGTATCCGCATCCGAAAGTGGTGCTGGCTTTCACGGGCCGGGACAATGTCGTGCATCTCGCCTTGCTCTCATTCACTCCCGACCTGAGTTCGGTTGTGGTCGAAGCCAGGATTGCCGAGGCACCGCTGCCGTTTATCAGCGGCGACAACCTGCGCGATCGTTCCGGGCGATTCGACATCGCCGCCGGGGACTTTGACGGGGATGGATTCGACGAGATCGCGTTGCTGGCCGCCGAAGAGATCACCGTGCCGAATGGTCTGCAAAACTGGCAGCTTTACGTCCGCTTTTACGATTACCAGGCCAACCCGTCGCGATTCATTCGCGACACCATTCCGCCGGCGAATACCATTCTTTATGCCCACGACGACAGGACCAACCGCTGGCTCTCCCGGGTGGCCGCTCATGCCGCCGATTTCGACGGAGACGGACGCGATGAGCTGGCCGCCGCCTATCATGTTGGCTACAGCGGTGACGCCAGCCGCTGGTTTCTTCAACTCCTCAAGCCGGGCGCCGACTTCGCCTCAATTGCACTCGATACCGGCAAGCGTGCGCAGGTGGATACCATCATGGGGTCGAATGGATACCCCTTGGGCTTGCTGACCGGTGAATATGACGGCGATGCCGCGCCCGAACTCGTCCTGGGCGCCCGGCAGCTTTTCATTTACAACGTCCAGCCCGACCTGTCGGTCAATCGACTCGGCTCGGGCGCCTTGGGCACGGAAGCCAGTTCCGATGACCGGCGCTTCATGGCGCTTGCCCAGCTCGACAATAGCGATCCGAACATCGGCGAGCGCCTGGAAATCGTGGTCGCCTCCGATACGCTGATCAGTGGGAACTCCCAGCGCCGGTTCACGGTGGAGAGTTACAAAGTGACGGGAGACGCCGCGGACTTCCTGCGCATCGACCAGGATGCCATCCTGCAGGACGAAATCAGCAATAATGCCAACAGACACTTCGCGCTGGGCACGGCGGATATGGGAGGCAACGGCCTCAAACTGGGCGTCCCGCGGCGATTCACGCGGACCGTGACCGGCAAACCCACCGTGATCGTCAATGCGCCGCCCGTTCATTTTGATATCTTTGGCGAGACGGCGTTCGACGTGAACGGCATTTTCCCGATCGGCGATTGCGCGGGAAGCGGCAACTGCGCGTTCTACTCGCGTTACTCGGGAAGCACCACCCAGGGAATCACGGTCGAAACACGCTGGAACCGCGGTTGGAACTTCTCCTCGAAGGTCTCCGGCGGCTTTACCATACCGATCATCGACGTCGGCGTGGGGGTGGAGATCGAGACCAGATTCTCGGAGCGTCTGGATGCCTACACCGCCCAATCGGAAACCACCCGGGTCGAAGTGCAGGTGGACGCGGTCGGCGATGACCGGATCTATGCCGCGACGGTCACCTACACGATTTGGGAGTATCCGGTGTTGGTGGATGGCGAGACCGTCGGTCACATCGTGGTGATCGATCCCGGCGTCACCAGCCAGAATTGGTTCGGCAGCAAATCCATCGTCGCCCAGAATTATCGCCAATACCACGAAGTCGGCAATCTCCTGTCTTACCGTTCCACCACCGAGCCGTATTCGGGAGCCGCTTACGTCCGCGATGTGATCAGCGGGGACACCTTCACCGTGGATTCCTCGTCGTCGTATATCTGGCGCTTGACGCGCACCGCGGGCACGACGACGAGCCAAAGCCGGACGTTCCAGTTCGGCGTCCAGGGCCAGGCCAGCTTTGACATTCCGGTGCCCTTCATTCCGAATGTCGAACTCCAGGGAGGATATGATACCAGCCGGTTCGACGCCTCGACTTCAACCATCACCGACGAGCAGGGTCTCGCGTCGTTTCTCGGGAACCTGGATGGGAGCATCGCGGGCGCGGCCTATTCGATCACACCGTATGTATATTGGGACCGCAGTGGGGCTGTCGTCCTGGATTATGCGGTGACCCTTCCGGCCGGCACGCCGGGTGTGCCGACTTTCTGGGGCCAGCGTTACTCCGGCAAATCCGATCCGGCCTTCATCCTGCCTTGGCGGCTGGACCCCGAAAAAGGCGATAACTTGATCGACCCGTCACTCCGGGAGCTGACGCGCGAAATCATGACGCTTCCGCCCGAGCCGCGCCCCGGCGAAGCGGTCGACGTGATGGCCCGCGTCTCCAATTTCAGCCTGCTGGGTACGCCCACCACCTGCAAAGTCCGGTTCTATCTGGGAGATCCGGCCGAGGGCGGCGCCTTGATCACTGCCACCGACGGACGCACCGAGGTTCTGACCCTCCCCATTCCCGCGCAGGGCAAACAGGTCGTGTCCCTCCCATGGCGCATCCCCGCAAACACCACCGGTCTGTCACTGAAGATTTACGCAGTCATCGACGCGGACGACCAGATCGACGAAATCCACGAGGACAACAACGTCGGGTGGAACGAAATCTTTCTGCGCCAGGCGCCATAGCGGCTTTCCGGCGAAAGGTATGTGTTGAGCGTCCCGGTGCGACATGGGATTTTCGCCGGTGGCACCAGCCGTATCCATCGAGCCACCAAGAGGCAATGGAGCTTGGATAAGCCCCAAAGGGGCGGGCTATGATAGCCCAGGGCAAACGAGGCAGGGCCGAGCGTCGCCCTGGGTGGCCGGCACCCCCGGCATGCCAAGCCCTGAAAGGTGCGAGCGCAAAAAAGTCTCCGCACAATGCCGTTTGTTGCGTCACTCGTTGAAAAACACATTTCCACTCCGACGCCTCGGACTTTTTGCGCTCGCGTCTGAAAGGGCGAAACAACCTTTTGAAGCCACAGCCCCCACGGCCAGGGAAACCAGCCGCGACCAGAGGGAGATTGCCAACAACGGACTCCTGACCACCCACACCATGAAACCCCATCAGCCTGGATCGATCAGAGTTATCGTTGGGAACCAGGCTTCGAGTTCCTCCTGGGAATCGAACGCCAGCGCCACTTCGGCGAAGATGATCGGATTGATGAAGACGGGGCCGCGCTCGAACGCGGCGGCCAGTTCGGTTGACGACCAATCGCCCCACTTCGGATCGTCCTGAATGACGTCGAGCAGCACGTTGCTGTCCACCAGCGTCATGGCTCATCCCCGCGCGTCAATTCCATGATCCGGTCGGTGCTCCGCTTCCGGTTGCCCGCGCCGCGCAGACGCTGGACGAGGCGGGCGCCGCGGGTTCCCGGCTGGTCCGAACCCGTGATTTTCACGCCATCCGGCAGCCGCTCGAATCGCACTTCGGTGTGTTGCCGCCAGCCAAAGGCATCACGCAGCGCCTTCGGCACGGTCACCTGTCCCTTCACGGTCAGTCGGCTCGTCGCCATGCGAGAAAGTATTACCACTTCGGTAATACTGTCAAGGCCTTCACCCGGGTATCAGTCCCGCATCGGTAGTCCATGGTCGATGACGAATCACGCTTTGCCGCATAATTCATATTGCATTCCAATATGAGAGTGGCTACGATCGCTCCCATGAGTATCCATACGCAGTTCCTGCCTCCAGAGGAGGGCTTGGCATGAAACGGCTGCGCGCCTGGATGCGGCGGCTCGGCGATTTGTTTCACAAGCCGCGCCGCGACCGTGATCTCGACGAGGAAATCGAGAGCCACGTGCAACTGCACACGGAGGACGGTCTGCGCGAGGGGCTGACCCCGGCGGAAGCGCGGCGGCGCGCGATGGCGCAACTCGGCGGCCTCGACGCGACCAAGGAAGCGTGCCGGGACCAGCGCGGGATTCCGTGGCTGGAGACGTTGTGGCGGGATGTGCGCTACGGGGTGCGCCAACTTCGCAGAAATCCCGGCTTCACCGCGGTGGCCGTGCTCACGCTCGCGCTCGGCATCGGAGCCAACACCGCCATTTTCAGCGTCGTGAACGCCATCCTGCTCAAGCCGCTGCCCTATCCCGAGCCCGGCCAACTGGTGCAGTTGCGAGCAGACTGGTCGGGGAAACCCAGCACCGATATTGGCAGCGCCACGTTCGTTGAGGTCAAAGCCCAAAGCCAGTCGCTGGGGCGCATCGCCGCCTACTGTGGCGGCGACATGACCCTCACCGGGGTCGGAGCGGCGGAACGAGTTGTGGCCGGCGCCGTGACAGCGGAGTTCTTTCCACTGCTCGGTATCCAGCCGGCGCTGGGACGCAACTTCACCCGGGAAGAGGACACGCCCAACGGCCCCAAGGCGGCCATTCTCGGACACGGCCTCTGGCAGAGCCGATTTGGCGGCGACGCGGACGTGCTGGGCCGGACGATCACGTTGAACGAACAGAGTTACACGGTGGTGGGCATTCTTCCGGCGCGCTTTCAATATCCCGAACCGTTCCAACTTTGGACTCCGCTGGCGCTGGGTGAAACGGGGGGAACCTTCGTGAAGCATGGTGAAGGCATGATGCTTCTGAAGGCCATTGCTCGACTGAAACCCGCTGTGACGCTTCAACAGGCGCAAGCCGAGTTGCAGACAATTGCGTCGCGCCTTCAGCCAGGAGGACCGACCGCAACTCCACGCGGCGAGGGAGGCGAAGGCGGCGGGGGAGGCTTGACGTTGGTCGGCCTGCACGAGCAGGTCGTCGGCGACGTGAAGGGAGCGTTGCTCGTGTTGCTGGGCGCGGTCGCGTTCCTCCTGCTCATCGCCTGCGCGAACGTCGCCAATCTCCTGCTCGCCAGGGCGGCCGCTCGGCACCGGGAGATGGCCGTCCGTGCCGCGCTCGGAGCCGGACGCCTGCGGGTTGCGCGCCAGTTGCTCACGGAAAGCGCGCTGCTTTCCCTGGCCGGTGGCGGTTTGGGTTTAATGATGGCGTTTTGGGGCGTCCGGGCGCTTGGGCAATGGAGCGGCGCCAGCCTGCCGGCGATGCACGGGATCGGCATCGATGCGTGGGTGCTGGCGTTCACGCTTGGGGTGTCGGTGATCACCGGCTTGGCGTTCGGACTCGCGCCGGCAGTTCAATCCTGGCGCGCGGACGTCAACGCCGCGCTCAAGCAGGAAAGCCGCGGCGACACCGGCGGGCATCGCCACCGGTTCCGGCATCTTCTGGTCGTGTCGGAAGTGGCGCTGGCGTTGGTGCTGCTCATCGGCGCCGGGTTGTTGATCAAAAGCTTTTCGCGACTGATGGAGGTCAATCCTGGCTTCCAGACCGATGGCGTGTTGACATTCCAGGTAACTCTGACGGAAGGGAAATCCTCGCCTCAGAAAATCAACTTCACTCATCGGGTCATCGAGCGGTTGCAGGCGTTGCCCGGTGTGCAGGCGGCGGCCGCCACGGATTCTTTACCGCTCACTCCTTTCGCGCGCATTACCCTGGCTGAAATCGATGGCCGTCCGCCGATCGACGTGGTCAAGCTGAGGCGGGGCGAGTTGAAGGTGAGGCTGGCTTCAAGGCCGACAGTAACCCACGATTACTTTAACGCGATGGGTATCCGGGTGAGGAGCGGACGGGCCTTCGCTTCGGAGGACGCCCACCCCACGGCGGGAGCGGTGATCGTCAACGAGGCGTTTGAGAAACATCACTTCCCTGGTGAAAGCGCGATCGGCAAACGAATCCACCTCGGCGGAGGGACCGCCGGGGCGCACTGGCAGACGATTGTGGGAGTCGTGAGCGATGTGCGGCAGAGCGGATTGGCGGGAGACGTGCTGCTGGAGGTGTTTAACCCGGTCCTGGAAGATATCGAAGAAGGAATGAGCTTCGTCATTCGCACCTCAGGCGAACCGGCCCATCTCATCTCTGCCGTTCGGGCGGTGATGGCGGAGGTGGAACCGAACCAGCCGCTCCACAACGTAATGACGATGGAGCAACGGCTGGCCAACACCACGACCTCGCGGCGGCTGAATACGGTTTTGTTAGGCAGCTTTGCGGCGGTCGCGCTGGTGCTCGCCGTCGTGGGCATCTACGGCGTGATGTCGTATGCCGTGACGCAGCGCCGGCGCGAAATCGGCGTGCGACTGGCGCTGGGCGCGCAACAGCGTGACGTGCTGGGACTCGTGATCGGCCAAGGACTGCGGCTGACCCTGACCGGCGTCGTGATCGGACTTCTCGGAGCATTCGCCCTGACGCGCTATTTGTCGGGCCTCCTCTACGAGATCAAGCCGACCGATCCGCTGACCTTTCTGAGTGTCGCCGCCGCCTTGACGGCTGTGGCTCTGCTCGCCTGCTGGCTGCCCGCGCGCCGTGCCGCGCGCGTCGATCCGATGGTGGCGCTGCGTTCCGAATGACGACCATGATCCAGCTCCGCAATCTCGAAAAACGCCACCACACGAAAGCCGGGTTCACCTACGTGCTGCGGCAGATCGATCTCGACGTGACGGAGGGCGACTTCATCACCATCATGGGGCCGAGCGGCGCCGGCAAATCGACGCTCCTCAGCATCCTCGGGATGTTCGACGGCGAATTCGAGGGTGAATACCACTTCCACGGTCTGCCCGTGCAGCGGCTCGCGGCCAAAGCGCGGGCCGAACTCAACAAACGGCATGTCGGCTTCGTCTTCCAGCAGTTCCACTTGCTCGACGACCTGACCGTCGCCGAAAACCTCGACCTGCCGCTCGCCTATCGCGACCTCCGCAAGTCCGAACGCGACGCGCTGGTGGCCGACATGCTCGACCGCTTCCAGATGGTCGGGAAGAAAGATTTGTATCCCTCGCAGCTCAGCGGCGGCCAGCAGCAGTTGGTCGCCATCGCCCGCGCCATCATCGCCAAACCC
>CAZYHO010000216.1:0-7922 GCA_964647495.1 uncultured Akkermansia sp.
TTCGGCAGGGCCAAACGCCGAACCGCCCCTCCCGCCATCTGGCCCACTCCCGATTCTTTCCGCATGGCGGCCGGCACGGATTGCAAAAATGGGCGGCTGGCATTCCGCTATTGCTGAGCCGGGAGACAGGGCTCCAGATCGCCGTCTGCCACTTGCCTCCGGCGACAAGCAAATGGAACAAGATCGAGCATCGGCTCTATTGCCACATCACTCGCAACTGGAGGGGCAAGGCGCTCGTCAGCCATGAGGTTGTCGTCGAACTCATTGCTTCGACGACGACCCGCGCTGGACTCAAGGGGCAGGCCGAGAGGGACCAATCCCGCTACGAAACCCCCGTCAAACCCAGCCGCGAACAGATGGCGTCCATCAAAATGACCCGCGCCGACTTCCACGGGGAGTGGAACTACACCATCCACCCCGAAGTCAGACGATCTCGATCAAGTTATTTCTGGACGACTCCTTTGTTGTGATCCCAAAACGCGAGGCGGTCGAACGTTCCATCTCCTCCTATTTCGCCGAAAAGGTGAACAGAGTGCTCTCTTTCAACGGCTTCCCAGGCCGGATGACGATGGATGGGAAATCCGGATGATGAATGGCGTCGGGATAATGCTGGGTCTCCAGGCAAACCGCGGTATGTCCCACATGGTTTCCGGTGTAGAGTTGCACCGCGGGCTGGGTGGTGCGCACTTCCATGATCCGGCCGCTGCGAGGTTCCTCCAGCCGGGCCGCCATCTTCAGCGTGTTTCCTTCTCCCAGAATGTAATTGTGGTCATAGCCGTTCATTTTCGGCTTCAATTGCTCGATGCGATCCCCGATGCGGGTCGGCCGGCTAAAGTCCATGAGTGTGCCGCTGAGCGGGAGTATCTCTCCCGTCGGAATCAAATCATCATCCGTAGGGGTGTAACTTTCGGAAGGAATCCACAGAATGTTGTCCCGACAGCTCCCGCCACCGGCCAGATTCCAGTAGGCATGATTGGTCAGATTTACGATCGTGGGCTTGTCGGTCTCGGCTTCATAGTCGATCCGGAGTTCGTTGCGGTCCGTCAACGAGTAGATCACCGAGGTCTTCAGATTGCCGGGGAATCCTTCCTCGCCATCCGCGCTCAGGTAAACCAGCTTCACCGACGACTCGTCGTCTTCGCTCGGGGTGTCTTCGACGGTCCACACTGATTGGGCGAAGCCCTTGCGTCCGCCGTGAATCGTGTTTTTTCCGTTATTCGCCGTCAACTGGTGGATCGTTCCGTCGAGTTCAAATCGCGCGCCTCCGATCCGGTTGGCCACCCTGCCGATGACGGCTGCGGCGGCGTTGAAGCCCTGTTCGAATTTTTCCAGGCTGTCCGTGGTCAGCACCACATTGGTGAAACTTCCGTTCCGATCCGGCGCCTGCAGCTCTTTGATGATGGCCCCATAGGTGATGATCTGGGCGCTCATGCCGTTGGCGTTCCGGAGGGTGATCAGCTTGACCTCGGAGCCGTCCCGGGTTTTGCCAAAATCCGCCTGTGTGACCCGTTCCAATGTTTGCGCTGGCAGCGCTCCGAAGAATGCGAGAGCGATCAAGAACGCGATGACTGGTCGGTGAAAAGACATGTGCATGACGGGATTTCTGCTGTTGGGTTGGCGGTCCATCACTTCACAGAGAAGAATCGATGATGAAGGAACCTGTTGCGGAAGAAGGGTATCGGCCAGGTGGACCTTGCGGAAATGACGGCCGGTATCGCGGATCGATTCCGGCCAGCCATGTCAGAGGCACTTTCAGCAAGCTCCCTTGACCCGCATTTTGACACCATACAAATAAACATATTGTCCCGGCTGCCGGGAAGCTTTGTCGCGCTGCCAGTAATCACGGGCGTACAGGGGATCCGTGAAATAAAGATGGCCGTCTGGACGGATCCACAGGTCGTTCGGTTGGTCGGTGAAGAATACGTTGCCGTCGCGATCGACCGTCGCGCCCTCGGCCAGGAGACCGCTCTCGTCGGCAAACGCCATGGAGCCTGCGGCCATCAGGCTCAGCAATAAAACCGGCAAGGATCTCATGACGGTAAAGTAACAGGCGGCTTTGGCGGCACAAGCGTTTATTCTCAACATTTTGTGCTCAGGCGATGATCTCCTGGATCGGGCCGCCTTCTTCGATGAGCCGCACCGTCCGCCCGAGGACCTCCACCTCCATCAGGCGTGGGTGGAGGCCGAGTTGCTGGAGGATGGTGGCGTGCAGATCGCTGTAATAATGCGGTGAATCCACGGCTTTGTATCCCACTTCATCCGTGCCGCCGTGAACGATGCCGCCTTTGATGCCGCCGCCGGCCATCCACGAGGTGTAACCCTTGGGGTTGTGGTCGCGGCCGGTGGTGTTCTGAGACCACGGCGTGCGTCCGAATTCGCTGGTCCACACCACTAGCGTTTCATCCAGCATCCCGCGTTGTTTCAAATCCCTGATCAGGCCCGCGATCGGCTTGTCCGTGGCGTGGCAGAGCGGCTCATGCGTTCTCATGTCGCCGTGCGAATCCCACCCGCCGTTGCCGCCGCCCGCGTGACATATCTGGATGAAACGAACGCCTTTTTCAGCCAGCCGCCGTGCCAGCAACAGTTGTTTGCCGAATTCTTCAGTCTCTTTTTCGTCGACGCCGTAAAGAGACTTCACATGATCGGGCTCGTCCGCCAGGTCCACCACTTCGGGCGCGGAAAGCTGCATGCGCGCGTCCAGCTCGTATGCCTTCGTGCGGGCCTGGATGTCCGAATTGACCTCGTAACGTTGGCGGAATTCCTGATTCATCGTGTGCAGTAATTGCATCTGCCGCTCGCGTTCGGCGCTGGATCCACCCCGGGGCGGGTAAAGATTCGGGATCGGCGTGGCGCCGGCCTGGAACGGCGTCGCGGCCACCGATGCGCCGAGATACCCGCCGGTCAGTTGCACCGGCGAGGACGGGCGCCCAAGATTGACAAAAAAGGGGAACTCGGAGACACCCATTCAATGTTGAACGGCGAATCTGAAGCGGGTCGGTGGGCGAGAGGTCGAATCCCGCGAGTCCGGCTTTCGAAAGTCACCCGGCGTCGACGCCGCCCTCCCTTCCCTGCGGTTCGTCGGAGTTTCCGATTTCAAACCAGAGTCACTTCCCGGGAACCTCCACCTTCGGCAGGGAAACCGTTCGGCAGGGCCAACCGCTGGCTCCCGGCATGTGGCCCACTGCCGATTCTTCCCGGATGGCGGCCAGTGCGGATTGCCATCGGTTTGCAAAAGTGCGTGTCTGCCATTCCCCGCCGCTGGCGAAATTCACCCCGCACGTTACTCGGGCAGCAGGATGATCCGATAAAAACGGACAGTGTGCGATGCGGGTGGCGACGCGGTGCGCGGCGGCCCGCGGTCGATCCACTGCGTGCGATTGCCCACACCCTGTACCTCGGTCGGACTGGATTTCCAGGTGACGCCGTCGTCGGAATACTCCACGATATACCTTCGGCCCGCTTCCGAGACGAATTCCAGCAGCAGGCCCCCGGCCTCGGGCAACAGCACCACGCGATCGATGGCAAAGGCGCCGGTGTCCTCCCTCACCGTGTCATCGGGCAGCTCCAGGACCACTTCGACCGTGATTTCGGGAGCGATCGTCACCGACCGGCGGTCGGCGGAAGCGAATTCGAGCACCAGATCGAACGAGGAAAATGGCGCAAGCGGTTGCCGCACCAGCACGACGACCGTGCCGTCGGCCCAGACTTCGCTGGCATTGGCCACCGCCACACCGGTCGGCAGACCGCGGAGGAGAAGACGATATCCCGGCACCGTGGCTGTGGTCTCGTTGGCCAATCGGAGCGTCTGCTCGCGGAGGCCCGTCTGGCGGTTGAACGGAACGGTTGCCGCCTCCCCGGAATTGGCGAGCGTGGCCACGGGGGCCGGAATATAGACCTCGCCAGTGACGGGAAAGGCAAACACAGGTTCATCGAAGTCATCGCTGGCAATGACCACCGAGCCGGTGTGTACCCCCACTTCCAGCGAGACCAGCCGGATCTGCCAGCTCGCCGAACTCCCCGGGTCAATCAACGTGGGCAGGGCGGGCGAAGCCGCCAAGGTATAACCCGGGGGCACCGCGATGGAAGCGACTGCCAGCGGAGCCGTGCCAATGTTGGCGAGGGTGACGAATCTCGGCCCCGGCGTGCCCTGGATGTTTTGGCCAAAATCCACTGCCGCCACCTGGCCCGCCGCCAACTCCGGTCCGCCTGTCGTCGCGCCGTCGTGTACGACGATCTCCGGATCGACAACGGTACTGACGATGGGAAAGCGGAACGTCGGTTCGTCCGGGTCGTCGCTGTCAATCGCCACGTCGCCCGTCAGGATATCCATAATGGTGGTGTCCCTGCTGAGGACAAGCGCCGACGAGGCATTGGGCGCAAGGGTAAAGGGAACCGTGGCTGCGGTACGATAACCTGCCGGCACTGTCACCTGAGAGATGGTGAGTGGAGCCTCTCCCGGGTTGGAGACCATGAAGGAGTATGCCAAGGCCGTGCCGCGTCGGGCCGCGCCAAAGTCAATAAATGTCTCCTGGCCATGCTGCAGTTCGCCGGCATCGGGCGCGAGACCGTCAAAGACAGCGATATCCGGCGAGGGCACACTGGCGACGAGCGAGATCCGATAGGGGCTCTCATCGAAATCGTTGTTCTGCCAATGGAGGGTGGCTTGGCGTCGACCGGGGCCAGCCGGAGTGAAGCGGATCTCCACCATTGTGAACTCGCCAGGCCCCAGCGCGTTTTGCGCGGGAGGTGTCACGCCATAGTCGGCCGCGTGGGGTCCGGCGATGACAAAGTCGGAAATCTGTAACGGCAACTCTCCGTCATTGCGCAGGCGCACCGAAACCAACGTGGGGGGAGCCCCCCATTCTTTTTCACCGAAATCGATCACGCCGCGCTCATGGAATAACGGCTCGCCACTCTGCGTTTCCACGGAAATCTCGGGCACTTCGCCGAAACGGAACAAGGCGCCAAAACCATGGGCGCCTCCCGTCCCAAGGCTGCCATAAATGACATCGTCTTTCCCCACAATGATTTGCTCCGGTGTCCTTCCGTTATCCGGTGTGTTCTCGAAATGACCGAATTCATGAATGACCTGGAATTCGCGCCCATCCGGCAGCACGCGGAAAAAAACACCGCTGTTATGAACCGTTCCCCCGTTCACCGTTATTCCATAGACAAAGCCATCCTTTCGTTGCACGAGAGTGCTTCGGGCGTTGGAGCCTTCGGACCCGTCCGCTTTGAATAAATGCACAACGCTCAGATCCAAAGTGTCTTTCGCTATACGAAACACGCCTCCCTTGCCGAACGGGCCGCCGTCCGCAGCAACTCCGTAAAAGGATCCGTCCGCCGCTTCTACGATGTTGGCGGACACGGAATGTAATGGCTCTACCTCCGTTCCGAAAAGATCGAACATCCCGAACAAGCGCCGAAAAACGTAGGCTGTGCCGTCCCGATTCATGCGATAAATGCCATCTCTGGTCAGGCCGTAAAATCGTCCGTCGCTGCTGAGCAGGGGAGCATGATAGGGATGTCCGGGGTCGTCCGGCTCCCCGCCAAAAACGCGCAGCGAAGTCATCTCGACACCGTCCGAGGAGAGGTGAAACACTTCGCCACGATACGGCTCGCTGGCAGCGTAACGGACACCGACAAATGTGCCGTCCTCAAGCCGGGATATCGCCGAGCTGGACCCGAAGCCACCCGGAATGGGAGAAGCGAGCATCCGGAAATACTCGTATCCGCCCGTCGGAGTCAGGCGAACCACGCTGTTAATTCCCTGCGATCCAACCATGTGCGCCGTGCCATAAATATTTCCATCGGCATCCTCGGCGTAGAGCGTTTGGGGCGGCAAATCCCCGTTCGGGTCAAACTCCCGGAGCGCGGTGTACTCGGAGCCGTCCCGTCTGATCTTGTAAAAGATCGGGGGCGCCTGCACTCCGCGCGACACGCCATAAAGCCACTTGTCCCGTGCATCGAGCAGGCTGACGGGACTGGTGGCCACACCATTCGTGACGCTGAACTTGAGCCAGTGCGAAAAGTTTTCCCCTGTGGTTGCAAAGGTAAAAATCGATCCGTTATCGTTTGGGGTCAATGCCGTGCCAAACAGCATTCCGTCGGACGCCTGGATCAAGGCCGCCGAAGGAGTTTCGGGCAAGACGTCGGGGGACAATCGGGTGAATCCCGATCCATCCTTGTTGACGGCAAAATAGCCTCCTGAGGCGAAATTCGGATGAGCAAATCCGCGATTCTGCGTTGCGCTTCCATACAGGAGACCGTCTGATCCTTCCAGCAGCTCCCCGACGGGCGCATGCAACCCTTCAGCATCGAATAGATGCAGCAATTGGTATTCGGTCCCGGTCCGGCTGATTCTGTAAACAGCGCCACTGGTGGTTCGGTCACCGCCGCCGCCATAGGTGAGTTGCCCGTAAAGGAATCCATCGCTCCCTTCAATGACGCCTCCCGCAGGGCGCATGGGCTCGTCGGGTGTCGCGCTGAAATCGCGCAGAATCTCGAAATCCTCCCCCTGCCTGGACAGCCTGTATATGAATCCGCCATCGTCGCGGTTTGAAGTGTTCGAACACGCGCCATAGAGCATCCCGTCGCTGGCTTCGATCAGCGGTCCTGCGCCTTCGGCGAAGCTCCTTCCGAGTGTATCCTGGGGCAGCATGTGAAGCGTCCGATAATCGGAGCCCTCCTTGTTCACTCGAAAAATGAAGCCGGGAAAATTTGTGCCGCGTCCGGCTACGCCATACAGCGCTCCGTCACTCCCTTCGATAACACCGGCATCGCATGTCCGATTGTGCGAACTGTGCGGCTCGTCGTCGATGCCTTTGATGACTGTAAAGGATCGGTCCGCAACAGAGAATCGAAATATCGCCCCTCCGAGGGAGAGGCGGCCGGGGCCGCCGCTGGTCTGAGTCGTGCCATAAAGATGCCCGTCATTTCCCAGCACGAGCGTTCCGGTGGGTCGGCTGACACCGCCTGGAGTATCGAAATGGTGCAAGGCACGATAGCCACCGCCGTCACGGTCGATCGTGTAGAGCGTCCCTCCATCGTGCAGACCACCCCGGGCCGTCACGCCGAAAAGCCTGCCGTCGGGCCCCTCGGTGAGTTTGCCGCTCGGCGATGTTCCGCTGCGATCGGGATCGCCGAAACTCTTGATCACTCTGAAGACGGGCGCCCCGAAACACCACTGGCAGAGGAATGGCAGAATAACGATGAGAATGAGCGGCGGGCGGCAGATGGAACCAGATCGGCTTGCGCACATGGGGATAAAACTAAGCGCATCCAACAGTCAGGGCAAGTCGGAAACCGTCTGTCTGAAGGGAATATTCATCGGGGCAATTCTTTTCTGCTGTCGTTTTGCCTGCTTTCGATTTCTCGAGATCAGCGTGGCCGATGTGGAGTTGGGAACCCTCCGTGCGGGAGGGAACGGGGGCGTGGCATACACCCACCCTTGCAAACCGCAATGGCAATCCGCACGGACCTTCATCCGGGGGAGGTTGAAGGGACAGCCCCCCTCCGTCCCTCGCTGCGAGTCGGCGGGCGCCGGAGGCTCTGCGGCGAGGTTGAGCCAAAACCGGACACCCGACAGGCGCTCCGCCCTCGCCCCTCCGCACGATCGCCTCCAGGCGCAATCCCCTCCCGACCCGCGGATGCCAAGGATCGGGGCGGTTCCCACATGTGTCCAAATCTTCTTGCCTCCCGCCTCCGGGCGGTCATAGTGGCACCCGTTCAACTCCTTGCAGAGGAACCACGCCATCGTGGAAAGCCGGAGGACGGTCCCGTCGGCCTCACGCGGACCGCCCGTCGCAAGTCACTGAACATCAATACAGGAAGGGTGGCTGAGCGGTTGAAGGCACCTGACTCGAAATCAGACGTAGGGGCAACTCTACCGTGGGTTCGAATCCCACCCCTTCCGCCAGTTT
>CAZYHO010000217.1:0-7907 GCA_964647495.1 uncultured Akkermansia sp.
GCCTGGTGCGAACAAATCTGCCCGGGGGCCTCGGGAGAATCGGCGACCGAGTATGAAGCCGAGCCAGAGGACAAGTCGCACAATCACAGCCCGCGTTCGCCCAGCCACGATTGCGCGCGCCGGATGACCGGCTTCAGGCCGAACGGCTTCACGGCTTTCTCGTGCAGCACCTCGACGGCTTCCTCCACCGAGTCGGTGATGCAGAGGAGGTCGAGGTCGGCGTGCGCGATGGTGCCGGCCTGTGCCATGGATTCGAGCATGGCGATTTGATGGCTCCAGTAGTCCCGGCCCATCAGAATGACCGGAAAGTCCTCCAGCTTCCCGGTTTGGATCAGCGTGAGTGACTCGAACAGCTCGTCCAGCGTGCCGAAACCGCCGGGCATCACGATGAAGGCGTAGCTGTACTTGATGAGCATCAGCTTGCGCACGAAGAAATAGCGCAGGGTGACGTAGCGGTCGAGATAGGCATTGGATGCCTGCTCCATCGGCAGCTCGATGTTGCACGCGACGGAGCGGCCGCCGACTTCGCGCGAGCCGCGGTTGGCGGCTTCCATGATGCCGGGCCCGCCGCCGGTCATGACAGTGAATCCCATCTCGGCGACCGCCGCTCCCATGCGGCGCGCCAGTTGATAGTGGGGATCCGACTCCGGCGTGCGCGCCGATCCGAAAACCGTGACGCATGGCCCGACGAAGTGGAGCGTCCGGAAGCCGCGGAGGAAATCCCACATCACGCGCAACAGCGTCATCGCCTCCTCCATGCGCGTGCGCGGGCCGCCGAGCAGAAACCGGTCGGCCACGGGCGGCAGGAAAAGCCGGGCGGGATCGTTCTCAGGCAGCTCGCTCATCGGGGGTGTGGAATTTCGAGGCCCGCCCGGCGCATGGGCGCGCCGCTGGAGGCGGACCCTCAGGGAGCCGCGGTGGCGGGTTCCTCGCGCTCCTCGATGACGGAGCGCGCTTTCAATTCATCCACCAGCAGCCGGCTTTTCGCCTGCTGGTCATCGGAGATGATGCGCTGGCGCACTTCGTCGCGCACCTCCTCGAACGGTCGCGGCGCCGGCGCCCGGCGGCCGGTGCATTGAGCCAGGTGCAGGCCGAAATAACTCGTGAAAACCGGGCTCATTTCGTTCTCCTCGAGCGAGAAGACGATCGTGCTGAATTCGTCCATGAAGTCGCGCTGCTTGAACCACCCGAGGTCAGTCAGTTTGTCTTCTTTGTCCGTGTGGTCATGGGCCAGCCGGGCGAAGTCTTCCCCGGCGCGCGCGCGCCGGCGCAACTCCCTGAGTTCGTCGTAAATCCGCTGGCGGTCCTCGGAGCGCTCGATCTGCTTGAACAAGTGGGTCGCCCGCACCTCTTCCTCGCTGAGGTAGTCGTCCACATGGGACTCGTAAAACGCGCGCACTTCGTCCTCGGTGGGTTCGGGCAGCGGACCGAGGCAGGCGCGCAGGGTTTTCTCGACGCGCAGGCCGTTGGCGATGTCCGCCCGCACTTCGGCGATCTGGCACGGATGCAGGCCCAGAGCCGTGAGGAGCGCTTCGCGGCCGCCATGCTCCTCCTCGATGCGCGCCAGGGCGGCGCCGATCTCGTCCTCTGTCACGTCGAGCGCACGGCGATGCGATTCCTGGTTCAACAGGACGCGGGCCACCACATTGTCGCGCGCCTGGGAGCGGAACTCCGGATCCCGCTCGCAGCAACTGATATTGCCGAGGCTCTCCGCATGGCTCTTGATCGCGCGAAACTCGCCCTCGATCAGTTCAGGCGCGACCGCCTCGCCATTGACGAACAGCATTATTCCCCGGTATCGACGACGAGGACCTGGCGGCTGTTGTACGTACCGCAGCTCGGACAGGTGACGTGCGCGGGTTTGGCCGCTCCGCAGTCACTGCACGTCGCCAATTGGGGGGCGCGCCACCGGTTCGCGAACTGGCGGAATTTCTGCTTCATCTTGGATTTGCGTCGCTTGGGAACGGCCATGGCGGGAATGGATTATCGGTTGCGGCGGGAGTGGCCGGGCGGGTTTGGGGCGGCTTGCAGGTTCAGTTGGTCCAAAGCGTCCCAGACGTGCCGGGTGTCGTCTGTGGCGGGAATGTCTTCCGGGTGTTCAGGCGAATACTCGCTCGCCTGGGGAAACACCTTCGAGGCAGGGCAGGATCGCGGATGAAGCGATCCTTCCTCGCACCGGGGGTGACCCGGAAGGGCAAGCAGAATATCTTCACGTATCCGGTCTGTCAAATCGACGAATGGAGATTTTGAGGGAACCGGCTCGTCGAGGTGGTAACCGTCCAATGTGATGCGGTCGCTGAACGGCTCCAGGCAGCGGACGCATTCGAACGAGAAATCCACGCTGATTTCGCCCTGGGCGGTGAGGCGGTCGCCGTCGCACATCATGTGAAACCGGTACCGGAGCGGAGTCAGCGGCTGCGGTCCACCGGGTTCGAGGTCGAAAACAGTAGCCGGCAATTCCCCGGCCACCTCCAGACCGCCGGGAGGGATGTCGGCGAGCGGAATGAGCAGCCTGGGACCGGAAACGGGCGATGGATGAGGGTCGGCGGGCATGTCGAAGTGACGGGGAAATGGGGGAAGGCAGGACAAACGGGAGCGCGATGACGAGAAAGCGGGTGCCGATGCTCAGGATGAAGGCGCGAATTTTAGTCGAAGCGCATCGGCCACATGGGGCGGAACGAACGCATCGATGGAGCCGCCCAGCCGGGCAACCTCCTTGACGAGCCGCGAACTGAGGTAGGTGAATTCCTCCTTGGGCGTCAGAAAGCAGGTCTCGAGGTCGGGGTGGAGCTTGCGGTTCATCAGCGCCATCTGGAACTCGAATTCAAAGTCCGAGATCGCGCGCAGCCCCCGCACGACCACACCGGCCTGGCAGGACAGCGCGAAATCCACCAGCAGGCCGCTGAACGTCGTGACCTCGACCTCCGGCATCCCGGCAGTGGCCTGGCGAAGCAGATCGAGCCGCTCCTGGGCCGTGAACAACGGGTGCTTCATGTCGTTGTGCGCCACTGCCACAACCAGCCGGTCGAACAACCGCGCCGCCCGGCCGATCACATCCAGGTGGCCGTTGGTCACAGGGTCGAAACTGCCAGGGTAAATGGCCGTGTGCCGCATCCACCGAGGATGGAGGTGGATGCCGGGGGCGTGCAAGGAGCAATTCCGGATCGCGTGGTTCACGGTTCACAGGGCACGTCCGTGCCGCGTCGCCGACCGCCACGGCGGTCGAATCGCGGATGAAATCCGGAAACCGGTCGCGCCAGGAAGGGGGCTCGGTCCTTAAGGAAACCTGAATATCGAGATTTCCGGAAAATCGCGGACCGCCTATAATTTGTCTGTCCCTCTACGCCCATCCCCTCCATAAATCGTCTGTCGCCCTATGCGCTCCTTTAAGGAACCTTGAATATCGGCATTTCCGGACAATCGTGGATCACCTGTAAATTGACTGTCCCTCTACGCTCATCCCCCCTACAAATCGTCTGTCGCCCTATGCGCTGCCGGACGGCAGCCCGGCGGAATTCCACTGGCCGGCACCGGTGGGCGGTCGAGCCGCGGATGGGATCGGAACCTGGCGGCGATGCCACGGGAGGGGGGCTCGGTCCTTAAGGAAACCTGAATATCGAGATTTCCGGAAAATCGCGGACCGCCAATAAATTGACTGTCCCTCTATGCGTTCACGTTTTTTCGGTGGATGATCAGATCATGCCAGGAGCCTGGCGTAGCGCGATTCGCGGCAGGCGACGACGAGGGCATACGGTGCGCTGCGCGAAACGGTTGGACCGGTCAATGTGGAGCAGGCGTCCGTGATGCGGGAGTCCGAAAGATGCTCCAGGGCGAAACCCGCGTGCTCGAACAGGGCCTCGATTTCCTGAAGCGAGCGCACCGGGTGGACCCGCATGCGCGCGGTGAAGGCGTCGGCGAGTTGCGCCAGCGCGTCTGGATCGAGATCGAGAGGATCCACCAGATCGCAGGCGGATTGGTGGACGGCGTCGCGAAGCGCCCGGGCTTCCCGGGGTGTGAAGCCCACGAGGCCGGACCCGCTGCCCGGGCGGATGGGGGCGACGGTGATGACGCGGCCATCGGGAGCGAGCAGGGAATGCCAGCGGGCCATGAGGTGCGGCCGCTGTTCCGGCGAAAACTGGCCGAAGAAGGCATTGGTGCAGATGAAGTCGAAACAGCCGGCGGGCTCGTAGGCCAGGATATTTGAGCGCACGGTGGTGACGGGGACGCCGATCCGCTGGGCGTACCACAGGTTCAGGAAGAGCGGCGTCTCGCAGACGTCCACTACCGTGACCTCGGCAAAGACACCGCATTCGCCGCAGGCCCACAGCACATGCGCAAACATCGAGTAGTCAATCGCGCCGGAGACCAGCACTCGGACCCGCTGGCCCGCTCCGGCCAGCGCGGCAATTGTGTCGCGCAGAAAGTCGGCGTGGTGGGCGGGTGTGATGGCGAGTCCCAGCGCCCTCAGGTATTGCCGGAATCCGTGGTACCAGGCACAGCTTTCACCGGTCTTCGGATCGACGTGGCACAGCCTCTCGGCGATCCAACGGGCGAGTGGGGCACTCTCGTGCACCGGCTCTGCCAGATCCGCGTCGACCCGTGGATCGCCTGGATCCGCGCCGACCCGCGGATCGCTTGTATTCGCGTCGGTCCGCGGGTCACTCAAGCCGGGTGCCATCCGAGTTCCCATCGCAAATTCATTGAGCCACTGCCATCAATGCGGCATCCTAGCCGTATCCGGGTGGCGCCGTCATCCGGTTTCTTCGCTTTCCACCACCTCATGTTCACCCCGGGAACCGAAATCGTCGCCGATCCGCCTCAATGGATTCCGCCCGCTGCGCCCGGCGATCCATTCACCATTCAGGTGGTGCTGCGCCAGGGCACGGTGGTCGAGACGATTTACTTTCGCATTCATGGCGTCGATGTCCGGGTGCCGCTGCTGGCGAGTGAGGCCGTGCTTCCGCTCGCGCTGGTGCCGGCGATGAAATTGGGCAGCCCGTTGCGGATTTCGGGTCCGGTGTCCCGCCGACTTCTCGAGGGGGCGCGGCGGTTTCAGGAGGTGTTTTCCCTGTGGTTTCCGGAATTTCAGCGTGTGGCAGTCCATGCCGAGGCAGCGGACGACAGCGCCGGCCCACCACCGGCCGAAGGCACAGGCATCTTTTTCAGCGGCGGCCTCGATTCGTCCTACTCGCTCTTGCATCACAGGAACGAGCTGACACATGCCATCTTTGTCATCGGCTGCGACATCCCGCTGTCGAATACCGCCGCCCGTGACGCCGCCGTGACCCGGCTCTCCGAAACCGCGCGGCACTGCGGCGTGTCCTTCGTCACGGTGGAGACGGACCTGCTGCGCTTCAGCGACCCATTCTGCCACTGGGGCCACCACTACCACGGCGCCGCCCTGGCCGCCATCGGTCTGCTGTTCAGCGGTACTCTGCACACAGTGTATGTGGCTTCCGGCGCCTCATACAACCGCATCGTTCCCTGGGGATCCTCCCCCATGACCGATCCGCTCTGGTCCACCCCACGCCTGCACGTCGTCCACGACGGCGCTGACAAGGAACGCCATGAGAAAATCCCCCTCGTTGCCGGGTTCCCGGTCGCCCTGCGCAATCTCCGCGTCTGCTTCGAAAATCCCGCCAGTGGCCTCAACTGCGGACAATGCGAAAAGTGCTTCCGCACCATGGTCGGGTTGCGCCTCTGGGGCGCTCTCGACGCCTGCGGCGTCTTCGACCGCCCGCTCGATCTCGACGCCATGGTGGCCCACCCGGAAGTCATCGAGCAATTCGGGAAACTCCGCTCCTGGTCCCTCAATCGCGACATCGCCCGCCGCCTCGCGTCCGACCCCGACCTCATCCACGCCATGGATCAACTCCACCTCCAATGCTCATTACGCGGGCTTGTCCGCGTCCTCGCCCAACAAAAACACGAAATCGTCGCCTCACCCCTCTGGCGCTCCGCCCTCCCGAAGTTCCGCTCCGCCCTCTTCAACAGCCTGCGCGATGAAGATCCGCCCTGGTTCACCCGGAAAGTCCTCCAGTGGCTCCCCGCCGCCCGTGACCAGGCATTCCTCCGCCTCGCCAACCAAGACCGCCTCTGGTTCCGAAAAAACGTCCTCCGCCACCGCCTCTGCAGCCTCCTCCACCGCTTCAGCCGCCGCCGATTGAATGGCGACTGATCGAGGCCGGGTTATTCCATGGGCATTTTCTGGGCGGCCCGGGCCGACTACATCCGGAAACCCGCAGTGCAGCCGCGAGAGCGCGCCTTATCCGCCCGGCGAGCCGCCCCCAGCGCCCTGCCTTCGCCAGATCGCACTCCCACACTCGCACCACGCGCCACTCCATCCTCCTCAGCGTTACGGTTACCAGGCGCGGGAGGCGGGTCGCCGTTGCGCTTCGGGGCCGACTGAGTTCAAGTGGGCGCCTGCCATGATGAATTCTGCTTGTCACCATTCGCGCCCGGCTGGGCGCGCGCTCGGGTCGTGCGGCCTGTGGTTCGCCATGTTGGCCGGACTTGCCAGCTCGCTTCGGGCCGAACCATTTGATCTGCCGCTGTATACTGGCGTGCCGCCTGGGGCGGCGATGTCCGCGGATCCGGAGGTGTTTGTTCAGAAGGAGGGTGATCCGATTGCGCGAGTGACGCATGTGCAGACGCCGGACGTGCGTGTTTTTCTGCCGCCAAAGGAAAAGGCGACCGGCGCGGCCATCGTGATTTGTCCCGGCGGTGCGTACCGGATCCTCGCCATCGACCACGAAGGCTGGCAGGTTGCCCGCAAGCTGAACGAATTCGGCATCGCCGGGATCGTGTGCAAATATCGCGTCTCGGACAAGGTCGGAGCGGCCTACCAGCACCCCGTGCCGCTGCTCGACGCGCGGCAGGCGTTGCGCCTCACTCGCGCTCATGCGGCGGAATGGGGGATCGACCCGCATCGTGTCGGCGTGCTCGGGTTCTCCGCCGGCGGGCACCTCGCCAGCACCGTGCTGACCATGGCCGAGCAGAAACTGCCGGGGGAAGATGAGACCGAGTTTGCCACCATGGCCCATAAGCCGGATTTCGGTGTCCTCGTCTATGCCGTCATTTCCATGCACGAAAGCTGGGGCCACCGCGGATCCGCCAATTTCCTGCTCGGCGATGCCGCGACGCCTGAGGATCGGAAGAAGTTTTCGACCGACCTGCTCGTGACCGGCCAGACGCCGCCCACCTTCCTCGTCAGCACGCAGGAAGACACCGGCGTGCCGCCGCAAAACTCCATCGCCTTTTACCAGGCGCTCCTCGCCCACAACGTGCCCGGCGAACTCCACATCTGGGAAAAAGGCGCCCATGGCTTCGGCATCCTGCCCGGCCGAGGCCCGGTCGTCACCGAATGGCCCCGCCTCCTCCTCGATTGGCTGGCGGGTCGCGGGTTGCTGAAAAAACAGGGCGATTGACTGGAGGTCAGAAGGGAAAGGCAGACAGAGGTCAGAGGTCAGCCACTTGCTTTCGGACACTGGTGCTGGACGCGAAGCTTCGGGGTGGGGCGTGACCTCCGGGCACGCCAGCGGTTCCCGCGTCTGAGGCCAGGGGGGACCGCCGATTCTCGGAAGACGCCCGAGACGGAAACGCGAACGGCTTGTGCGCATGAATCGGCCGCCTGCTGGTCGGGAGCCTCGGGAGAATCGGGAACCGGGCCATCTCCTGCCCGCGGCATCCGCTGACGCGCCCGGAGGATCGCGTCCCACCCTGGCGAGGCCTGTCCCTCTGCGGGAGATTTCTGTTTTCTTTCGGCGGGAATGGGTCAGGGTGGGTGCCCGGAAAAGAACTCGCTCTCCCCGATCCTCCCATGGACTCCTTGTTGTCACTACTGATGGCCGACCGCCAGCCGTTGCTTGATCCGGAGCTGTTGCTCAACGCGTACGCGTCGGGCATCT
>CAZYHO010000218.1:0-7883 GCA_964647495.1 uncultured Akkermansia sp.
GGCGTGTCCGCCCCAAGCTTCGCTGCCCGGCTGAAGCCGGTACTCCAACTGAAAACCTGTGCGAAACAACGTTGCGTTGGAGTCCGCCTTCAGCGGATCATTCAACGCAAGCGAGTTTTGCATGGTGCGTCCAAGCACGTTGGGAAAGGACGGACGAGTTGACGCTGTGCCCAGCTTCGCGGCCACCCGTCCATTCGTGCCCATCCGTGAAATTCGTGGCCAAGAACGCCGACGGACCTGAACCACGAATTTCACGAAGGCCTTCAGTACGCCGGAGAGTGCGGCCTTGCGTGGGTACTCCACCCTCCCGACCGGCTGAGTATCCGTGCCATCAGTGGTCAAAAAAACAGTTGTCTCCGGCTCCGGGATGCGGTCGAAACTGCACTGGAGGGGGTCGATTTAATCTGAGGCATAAAAAAGCGTGACACGGAGCGTGCGGGTCTGGTATTCCACGAACAGGCCAAAAAAAATCCCCTCCTGCGCGGTCTCACACCTCGCGGCGGGGGTGGCCCTTTGAAGCCCGGCTGGTTGGCTTCCGCGAGTTTAAAATTGGGGGATCTCGCACGACCGCCGGCCGGGCTTCATCCATTTGCCCGGTGTGCTTCCATGGAGGCAGGCCCACGGGCACGGCACGACCGCCGCGGAGGACAGACCCCGCGGTGCTTCCGCCCTTTCATTGGCTCATGATCCGGGCGCCGCGAGACTCGCGAGAAATCCGTTTTCCCTGAGGCTGCGATGGATACCGTGGGGGCTGTGGATGATCTCCGATTCCCGTCGTTTCTCCGGACCGCGATTCTGATCGCTCTGGCCGGCAGCCTTGCTCCGCCGGTTCCAGCCAACGACGAGGCGCCCGCCGCGCCGCCCGGTCTGGAGGAAATCAGCCCGATCCCCCGGCGATTCCCGCGCTTCACCGACGCGAACGGCTGCGTCTGGGGGGTGCAGAGCGACGGCGCGGTCGCACTGAGCGGCAACGCCGCCAGCCCCGGACCGCCGCTTTTCAGGAACGCCGCCGCGCTGAGCGTGGGCGACCAGCCGTTCGCCGCGGCGGAAGCGACCGGTTCGCGCGACCATTCGCAGGTGCGCCTGACCGGCAAAGCCGGCGACACCACCGTGACGCGCGACGTGTGGATCGACCGCGAGCGCGGCGCCGTGCGCCATGCCGACACCTTTTATAATACCACCAACCAGCCGCTCTCGCTCGCGGTGCGGTATCAGTTTCACTTCGACCAGCCGGTGCCCGTCCTCCTCCGCGGCGACGGATCATCGCTTCCCGAGGCCGCCCCCGAGGTGCGCGAATCCATCCTCGCATTCGTCCAGACGCAGCCCGAAGGCATGTCCTCCGCCCTCGTCATCGCCGGCGACCCGAAAACCAAGGCCACCCAGAAGTGGCGCGCCGCCCGCAACGCCGAGCTGCACATGCTGGATCGCAAGGTCGATGTGCCCGCCGAAGGCGCCGCCACGCTGGTGCTCTGGCTGATCCAGCGCCCGAGCCTCAACGAGGATTCCGTCAAAGAGACAGTCGACACGTTTTTTCGCGGCGGCCGGTTGCAGCGGCCCATGCTGGATGCGCCCGCCATCGCCTCGCTCGTCAATTTTCCCCGCCGCGGACTCTCGCCCTCCAGCCTCGACGACGAATCCGGCGCCGCCGACAGCCTGCTCGCCGCGCTGGACCGCTTCGCCGGCCGCCTGGGCATCCAGCGCGGCGACACCGACGTCTATTATATGAACCCGAAATCCCTCCTGGAGGGCGAAACGACCGGCGGCCCGCTCGCGCTGGAATCGCGCTTCGGATCGATCACCGTCCCGCTTCCGGATGTGGCGGCCGTGCTCGGCGGAGGCGGACGCGGTCGCTGGCCGCGCGTTTTCCTGCGGGACGGGCATGTGCTGAGCGGCGCCATCGCGATGCCAGACTGGAAAATCAGCGGCGCCAGGGGATGGGCCATCGCCCTCAACCCCGAAACCCTGGAAGCCATCGTCCTCCGTGCCCGCGACAACGACGGCGCCGCGGAACAAGATCCCAATTTCATCCTCCAATTGACGTCCGGCGACACCCTGCCGTTGCGCTTCAATCCCGAGGACAGCCTGCCCTTCATCACCCCGTGGGGACCACTCGAAGCGCCCATCGGTGAAATCACCGGCCTCCGGCGCGTGCGCCAGCCCACGCCCGCCGCCCGCCTCGACCTGCGCGACGGCACACGCCTCGCCGCCCTGCCCACGCCGCGCGAAATCGCCGCCCACTCGTCGCGCTTCGGACCGGTCACCGTCCAGGCCACCGACGTGGCGGCGCTCTGGCCGCCCGCCTCCGAGGCACCCGACACCGATGCCACCGAGGAAGAATTGGAGACGCTCGCCGATCTCGAAGACCACCCGTCGCCGCGCGCCTTGCTGAGAGGATCGGCGGTGATCGCGGCCACGATCGCTTCCCCGTCGCTCGCGCTTTTTTCCGGCGGCACCGAGACGGAATTGAGCACGGCGGAAGTGACCAGCCTCGAGCGCGCCGAGGGCGGCACCGAAACTGCTCCGCTCTTCACGATCACGCTCGCCAGCGGCGCCACGTTCGAAGGCGCCCTGCTCGGCGGCACCATCACTCTCCAGACGCGCGCGGCCTCCGCCTGGTCCGTTCCCCTCAGTCATTTCCTCGCCTGGAAAGCCGGCACTGCCGCGCCCACCCCATGACGCGTCCATCCATGATCACGAATCCCAAACCTCCCCGCCCCACCGCCCGGCACGCGCGCGCCATCACCTTGGCCCGCGCCGCACTCGAGAAACCGTGGCGCTCTGCGTGCCGCCGCCATCGACTTTCCCGCGCGTGTCTCGCGCTGGCCGCCATTTTCCTCATGGCGGACACGCTGCCCGCCGCGCCGCGCAAACCGTCCGCCGCCGCGGAAACACTGGTGCCGGCCAACATGCAGCCGCAGAGCGACGAGAAAGGAAACCAATGGAGCCTCAATAACTACGGATTCCTCCAGAACACCGGCAACAGCTTCTTCAACAACATCCTCATGCTGCACATCGGCGGCCAGCAGTTCTACAACTACCAGCCGATGATGACCTCCGACGGCAAGGAGTTCGTCCTGCCCGGCCAGCAGCCGGTCATGGGGCTGCAAGTCACGCGCCGCATCCGCCTGCTCGAAAAGGAAGGCGTCATGCGCTACGTCGATCTTTTCCAGAATCCGGGCGCGGCGCCGATCAACGCCACTGTCGAATACCGCAACAATTTCTCCACGCCGCTCAAAGGAACGGTGACCGACCGCGGCGCCCGGAACCCGAGCACGCTCGCCAAGGGCGAATCGGGCCTGGTCGTCACGTCGAAACAGGACGGCCAGCGCGCGTGCGTCTTTCTGCTCGGAGCGCCGGGCGCCCGCCTCCGGCCGAACATCACGATGCGCGGCCAATACGAAGCCCACTTTTCGTTTCCGCTCAGCGTCGAGCCGGGCAAAACAGTCGCGCTCGCCTACATGGTCACGCTGACCGCCCCGCCGCCGGACGGCGAAAAGGCCGCCCTCGCGAAAATCTTCAAGGCGCTCCCGGCGGCCCGATTCCTCAAGACGATCCGCCGCGAGGATCTGGCCCTGCTGATCAATTTCGCCGCCGCCGCCGGGGGCGAGCCTTCCGCGCTGCTCGCCGCTCAAGGACTGGAATCGCTCGACGTCGAACGCGCCAACGCAGACGTGCTCGCCATCGGCGATCGCACCCGTCTCACCGGCGCCGCAAGCTGCGGCGAGTTCATCGTCACCACAAGCCAGGGCGCCACGTCGGTCCCGTTCGAGCAGGTCGCCGCGCTCGTCGGCGGCGTGCGCGCGGGCGGTGGCACACGCATCTTCCTGCGCGACGGCCAGATCCTCAGCGGCCAGGTCGCCGCCACCGACTTCCGCTTCGCCATGCCCAGCGGCGCCCAGATCGATCTGGAACTCCGCACGCTCGACCGCCTCGTGCGCCGCGCCACGCCCGACGATGGGAAATGGCCGTCGCAGACCACCGCGTTGCTCGTCACCCAGCACGGCGAACACCTCGCGCTCGCGGATGGCGACGCGCGCTTCGAGGCGTCCACGCCATGGGGACCACTCAGTTTCCGGCTCGATGAAGTCGCGTGGTTTGGACCGGCCGAGGAAACCGGCCTCGGCCAGCAGATCGAATTTCGCGACGGCAGCCGGTTTCACGGTTTCCTGTCCGGGCCGCCGGTGCGACTGCCGACGCGGCTGTTCGGCGAACGCGAATTTCCGCCGTCATCGATCCGCGGGCTGGTCACGGCAGGCGCCCTGGCGCCGGCGCGCGAGAGCGATCGAACCGACCCGCTGCCGAGCCAGCCGTACCTCGTGCTCGCGGGCGGACAACGGCTCGTCGGCCAGCCGGAAACAACCGCGCTCACCGTGCTCACCGGCGCCAGGACGATCGAGGTGCCCCCGAGCAGCGTGCGCAGTTTGCGCAACGTGATCGACGAGGCCGGCGACAACGAGGTCGTCGATGCCGAGTCGCCCCCGTTTCAAATCGACCTCTGGGGTGGCGGCACCGTGCTCGGGCAGTTGCGCGAGCCGGTCTTGCCGGTCCGGTTCCGCCAGACGCTCTGGTCGGTCCCCGTGGCCGACATCGTCGAACTCCACAACCCCGCCCCGCGCGTCTCCGACGAAGTGCGCCTCAAAATGGTCGCGCTCATCCGCGACCTGGGAAGCGACGACTGGCAGACCCGCGAAGACGCCACCGAAGCGCTGGAGACATACGGATTTCTGGCGCGCCCGCTGCTGGAGGAAGCCCTCAAGTCGTCGCCGGATCCGGAGGTGCGGCGCCGCGTCGAACAATTGATAGGAGACATGGAATGAGCCAGATCGCCCCGCCCGCCGTGCTCGCCCGCCGCGCCGCCCTGGAGACGCTGGCCGCCCGCGCCCGTCGCCGCCTGCTTCTCATCGATGCCCTGGCCGCGGCGCGCCGCTTCGCCTGGATCCCGTGGCTTGCGCTGCCACTCATCGTGATCGGGCACCGGTGGGTGCGCGCCGAAATTATCGCATCCGCGGCCGTCGCGCTGTGGGTCGCCGCCGCCGCGGCCAGCGCCTGGCGCTCGCGCCGCTCGCCGTACACCGCGCTCGCCTCCTGGGACACCGCCGCCGGCAGGCACGACGCCCTGTCCAGTGCCCACGTCTTCGCGCACGAATCCGCCACGGCCGAAGACCCGGGCCGGCTTCTCCACCTCGACCGTTCGGCCGGCTTCTGCGACACCGCCAGCTCCCGGCTCGCGACCGATCTGCCGCTCCCGCGCCTCCGGTGGACGGTGCTGGCGCCGGTCGCGGCCATCGTCTTTTCGCTGCTGCCGTGGTGGCGGCCGGTCGTTTCACCCGGGGACCAGCCGCTCACCGCCGATCAAGCCGCCGCCGTGGCCGCCGAGGCCGATCGCCTCGCCCAGGACACCGGGCTGCCGCTCGAACAGCTCCCCGAACTCACCGACGCCGAACGCCGCTCCCTCGAGGAACTGGCCCGCACCCAGCGCGAACTGGCCGAAGCCCTCAGGCAATCCGAGGGAAAATCGCCGCGCGAAGTGCTCGATGACCTGGAAAAACAGGCGCGCGCCGCCGAAGCGCTCGCCAAACAACTCGGCGCCGACGCCAACGCCTGGGCATCGGAACAATTGCTCGCCGAACTGCGCCGCCACCCGGATACCGCCGACCTCGCCGACGCCGTCACCGCCAAACAACCGGCCCGCGCCGCCGAAGAAGCCCGCGAATTGGCCACCACCCTCAAGAACCCGGCCCTCACGTCCGAGGTCGCCGAACGCCTCTCCCGCACGCTCGACAGCGCCCTGACCGAGGCCGGATCGGTCGACACCCAAAAGCCGGTCGATGCCGCCGTCACCGACGCCGATCAGGACCTCAAACAAGACCAGCCGGTCGCTGCCGGCGACGCCTTCGAAAAACTCGCCGAAACATTCGACCGCCAGCACCAGCGCGACCTGGCACGCGAGGAACTCGAACAGTTGGCCGAACGCCTCCGCGAAGCAGGCAGCTCGATCATGGGGCAGCAGGGCGAAGGACTCAAAAAACTCGCCGGCCAGCCGGGCCAGACCGCCAATTCCCCGATGCCCTCGCTCCAGTCGCTGCCGAATCTCGGCGAGCCGGGCGACTCCCTCGACCAGTTGCCCATCCCCGGCCTCGATGGCATGCCGAACGCCATGCCAGGCGATCCAAGCCAGCGGCGCGGCACACCAATTCCGGGCACCGGCCCGCCACCCAAGGACGCCAGACCGCTCGCCGTCATCCCGGGCACCGCGCCCAAAGACGCACAGCCGCTCGCGCTCGCCGCCCCCATCCCCGGCGCCAAGCCGGGAAGCGCCGCCTTCGCCATCCCGGGCGCCCGAGGCCAGGGAATTCCCGCCGCCGGCGGCACGCTCCCGGGCCACGGCGCCACCGAAAGCGGCAACCAGGCCACCGAAGTCAAAGCCGCCGCCGCTCAAGGCGAAGTCGCCGCAGCACCAGGCGCCGAAGGCGAATCATTCACCCAGTCGATCTCCGGCCAGCCGCGCGACGAGGCCGTCGCCCGCGCCGCACGCCAGTCCGCCGCCGCCTTCCTCAAAGAACAGGAACAAGCCCTCGACACCGAAAACCTCCCCCCAAGCCGCCGCGAACAAATCCGCCGGTACTTCGAATCCATCCGCAAAAAAGTCGGCGAATAACACGCCCCCTCCCCCATCCTCAAAGCCACTCCCCACCATCGAAAAGTCCTTCCCGTCCCTTGAATCCCTTCCGTCCTTGTTCACACCGCTAATCCCAATACGGTTTAATGAACCGCCAATGAACGCCAATGAACGCGAATGAGGAGAATCTGCGGTGTACTGGAATTGAGAGCAATTGAGGATAAGGCGGACGCCCGCTTTTTACTCCGTACCTACCGCCATCCAGGAATAATGGGGAGTGCAAGACACTTGCCGGCAGCGGCGCGAAGCCGAACCGGGTGGGACGCGACCTCCGGGCGCGTAGGCGGTGGGCGCGTGCCGGAACTGGCCGGGTCGAACCTTCTGATGTGTGTCCACGCGGGCAGACGAAGTCCAGAATAGGGACCACAGCCCGCCCAATGCACACAAGGCCGCCCCCTCCATCATTCGGGCCCTCCGTGCCCTTCGTGGTCAAAAAAACCAGGTTGATTGAAACCCAACGGATTTTGAGTTTCAACAGGCGGGGACGCCCATTGGGCGCGCAGGCCGGAGGCCAGCGTCACGGCCAGCCAGGCCCTCACACGCGATTGTTTTCGCGGACACCAGCCGTGCAGGCCGTCACAGCCCGGATGATTACAAGGGGGTCTGTCCCCCACTCCTGTCCACTCCTGCCGCAGGGCCAAAGGCCCGGCACCATAATAGCCTGGGGCATCGCCCCAGGATTGCGATCCCCCGCATCAATGAGGGCTGAAAGCCCGGTCCATCCTTGATCGTGCCTCCGGACAACTTGAACCTTGTCGAAGCCGGGGAAGATGGAGTAGACTCGCGAACGAATGCAGGCATGCCCGCCGCCACGACTACCAGATCAAATCGACTTCCGGAGCACTCACCGGCCAGGTCAGCGCCAGCTTCGAACACAACGCCTGCGGCCGTGAAGTCCGCGCCTGGGGCTCTGCCACCGGCGCCTCCCCGCCCAAACATAAGATGAAAGTTGCCAATCTCCTCACCGGCGCCCTCGCAATCTCCGCTTTTGTGGCAATTAACTTCTGTGTTACCGCATTTGAAGTTCAAGTTGGCACCCATTACCTGCTGTGAAGAAAATGGGAGTGATGCTGTTGACGTATACCATTGCGAGCATCATGCTCATAGGTTTGGCCATGCCCAGAGCTGACAGCGGCTGGATAGCGGTAATGTGGTATTTCGTGGCGCTGGGAGCGCCGACAATTGCACTATGGTATCTGAAGAA
>CAZYHO010000219.1:0-7871 GCA_964647495.1 uncultured Akkermansia sp.
CGTCAGCGGTTGCCGCGTGCAGGGGATGGCCCGGTTCCCGATTCTCCCGAGGCATCCGGGCAGGCCGGAGGCCCAAACTTCTGATTCTAACCAAACAGTCTCTGACGGAGCCCTCTGTCGTCAGAATCAATATGCCGGAGAACCGACCCACTTGATCAAAGCCATGCGTCTCGCACCGTGTCGCACACACGTTTGTCGCTACAAGGAGCGGGACGCTCGATGGACGGGGCGCGACGCCCCGTCCGGCGGGCAAGATGCACCGCCCTACCCGAGAACTGCCAAATCGCATGGAGAAGTCCCTTTGAGTCCCTCAAGTCGACCGCACACGCAGGCAGAAGCCATCCGCAGGTCGGCCGGGTTAATCGGACTGAAGGATGAGAACGCGATTCCTCGTCAAGACCTAAGTCGGCAGTCCGGTGTCACTTGTTCTTCACGGGCACGGGTATTCCGGTTCGATCGAGTCCTGCGAGTTTGAACAGGTGTTCCACAAGGCCCTGGGCCCCGGAAAGGCCGCGCTTCTTCGTGTCATAATCGGGTGACCAGAGGCGCACTTTGTTCTGGCCGTGGGTGATGTGTACGGAGGTGCCATCAAGGCCCCTGACCTCGTCCTTGGCCGCCCGATTCCAGTCGACGCCGGCGAGTTCCTTTCGCAGCGCCGCCATGTCCGTACCGGGAATGGTTTTTGTGGAGACGACCGGCGGCTTTCCCCGTGATTGGATCGACAGTTTCAGTTTTCCGGAGGGTTCCACGCCGACGGAAACCCTCTGGTGAGGAATCCGCATGGAGTGATGATAGTCCAGCCGGACGAGATCTGCCGCGATGACACTCCCCTGAATCACGAACAGAACCAGAAAGCAGAGAAGAGATCTCATGGCGGGCCAAAGTGGTATGAGAGACGGGCGAAGGGGAAGTCGCTCCCGTCTGGAGCATTCAGTCTTAACTTAAGAGGTTCTCATGCTTTGGCAGCCTTCCTGCGCGCCGATCGCATTCTCTGACTCGGCGGAGGCATGAGAAACAAGCTGTTGGGGTTGCCCAGAAAGACCGGAAGATCGCCCTCCCGCTCGGCCTCCACCCGGGCTCGGGCGAGACGGCGCGCTTTTTCTCGCGGTGTCAATTGTGAAACAGGCTTTCCCATGGGCACACCATAAGCCGTCCCGGAGGGCTTGACAAGCGTCGATCATCACTGCTTCAACGCCGCCGCAAGCCTGAAAATCCGCTTCTTGTCGATAGTAAACTGGTTGAGATGGAAGCAAAACTCTCCTTCAGGATCGCCGACGATCTTCCTGGACAGGTCATCAAAGCTGAAAGCAGCGGTGCGTGTGTCGCGATAATGTTTCCAGCGCTTCGCGGCCAGTTGGGCGAATTCCCGGGCATCGGCGGCGCGCGCCCTCATGCCGGGGATATTCACCAAATGGCGCGGCAGCCTCCAGCGCGCTGCCGACAGGACATCGTCGTTGGTGGAGAAATCGAGTGTGGCGTCGGCCAGTTCGTCGTTGTGGATAACGTCGAACCTGACAGGGATGGCTGGCGCAACGTGTGACATGGTCTCTTGTTGAACAATCAGGTCAAATTTGCCGATGTGCTCGTGATCGACAAGATCGATCTTGGTCACGTCCGCGCAGTGCACTGAGCTTCACATCATCCTCCGCCGGCCCAATCCTGAGGCCGCCATCGTCAAAACCGATCACGGCGAACACGGCGGACACGGGCATGTGCCCTTCGACGCCGTGCTCGATACGCGCCGCTTCGACATGGGAAAAGGTGCGGAATTCGGCCTGATGGATCAAGGAGTTGAGGAGCGTCCACACACCGGAACCCGGGGAATACGGCATCGGCAGCTTCATTGTCACCGCCCGGCGTCCTTCCCCCGGAGCGATTCTGAAATTCCTTCTACACGGATTGGCGTACCGGCGTACCGGCGTACCGGCGTACCGGCGTACCGCGTGGGGCGAACCGGCGGCTTTCCGTTTTGGAATGATCTGGTAGAATGGGCGGGCGGGCATGGCGACTCCGGGTGGACCGGGGCAGGCGTGTTCGCTGTGCTGCGAGTTTTGTCCCCCGACCCCTTGAGCTTCTGATGAATCGACTTCCGCGCGTGATCGTGGCCTTGACGGCCGTGTGTGTGTTTGGGCCGTGTGCCGGTTTGGGGTGGGGGAGGACGGTGGTGCATCTGGGGGCGATCCATGTGTTCACGGGGCCGGACGATCCGGTGCTCGACCTTGGCGGTGATTTTGCATACGCGATCAATTTCAGTCCGGACGATCCGGTGCGTGTGTTGAAGGGGGTGACGTTTCAGCCGGACAACCGGGCGATAGCGGGGGCGGTTCTGACCGGGCCGCAGAATGTGGTCGGCTGGCAGGCGAAGCCGGAGTTCGGGGCGAGCGCGGAGGCGAACGTGCTGGAGGAAATCATGCACGACATCCGGTGGGCGAACGCGGGGTCGGGCGAACGGCTGCAGGCGCGGCTGACGGTCGAGCCGGGGATTCCGTACAAGTTGCAGATTCTGATTTCCGGGAACCGGGTCGAGGACCGGCGCTGGGACATCCGGCTGAACGGCCAGAATGCGGTGGACGAGATCACGTCGCTGGGACCCAGTCCGGGTGAGAGTTACTCACCGAACCGGTCGATCCTGTGGGTGCATGAATTCGTGCCCGCGACGACGACGGTCACGGTGGAAATGGGGAGTCTATTTGGGGCCAACGACGGGGGCGACCGGAATCCGATCTGGCAGGCGCTCACGCTGGAACGCGTGTTCATCCCGCCGGCGCCGGACGAGATCGCGCTGGTTCCGGTTCGCTTTTTCGCGGCGCAGAGCGGAGCCATCGGCGAATTCAATGTGAGCGACGGCAAGTTCGGCGCGACGCACGTGCTGGCGATGGCGCCAGGCGACGGGGCGGACGACAATACGAAGTTCTCGCTGAGCGGCAGCCACCTGCTGGCCGCGCCGCACGATTTTTCGGCGGAGACGCCCGGCACGGAATACAAGATCCGCGTGAGGGCCACGGATGCGGCCGACGGAGAGCGCCACCTCGAGCGCGCGTTCACCGTGACGCTGGCGGCTCCGCGGGCGCCGACCTCGGTCGTGCTCGACGCCTCCTCGCTGAGCCGCGGCCTGATCGCCGGCCAATTGGCGGGGCGGCTCGCGGCGGTCGATCCGGACGACTTCGACCGGCATGAATTCTCGCTGGTTCCGGGGGAGGGGAGCGACGACAACGGTCTGTTCGCGGTGGAGGGTGTGGAGTTGAGGTTGAGCGCGGCGCTGCCGGCGTCGGCGGCGAGTATTTCGCTGCGGCTGCGGGCGACCGACCTGGCCGGTCTGAGTGTCGAGAGTGTCCTGGTGCTGCCGGTGGTCGAGCCGCGGCTGCGGATCAACGAAGTGCTGGCCGTGGCCACGGGCGCCAGCCTGCCATTGGACCAGACGTCGCAACCGCAGGACTGGATCGAGATTTACAATGAACTCGCCCAGCCGGTGAACCTGCAAGGGTGGCGGCTGAGCGATGACCCGGACGAGCCCGCGAAATGGACGTTTCCGGCCGTCACGATCCCGCCGAACGGCTATCTGCTTGTCTTCGCGAGCGGCAGCACGGCTGAGTACGAATCCGGGCCTCCACACGCCGGTTTTGCGGTCAGCCAGAGCGGCGAGACGCTTGTTCTTTCGCGGCCGGACGGCGCGGTGGTCAGCGAATTGGCGGTGCCCGAGATGTTTCCGAACGTGACCTGGGGGAGCGGCGGCGCGGCGGGCGGCGAAATCGGATTCCTGCGCACTCCGACGCCGGGCGCGCCGAATTCCGCGCTGGCCGCCGCCGGACGCAACGAGGTCGTCTTCAGCGAACCGCATGGATTCAAGTCCGCCACGTTCGCCCTGAGCTTGAACGCCACCGTGCCCGGCTCCACGATCCGGTACACGCTCGACGGCAGCCTGCCCACGGCGTCGAGCCCGCTGTATGCCTCGCCCGTGACGATCGCGCCCGTGACCGGCTCGCCGCGCTCAGGCACGCGCATCGTGCGCGCCGTCGCTTTCCATCCCGATGCGGCCTACGCGCCGGTGGTCACGCAGACGTATCTGTTCGTCAATGGCGTCGCCGGTCCGCGCGTCGATGGCGTCGTCGGCCAGTCGAACTTTTATTCATCGATCCGCAACCATGCGACGTACGGCGCTCTGCTCGGCGATGCATTCCTGTCGCTGCCGGCGGTGTCGCTGGTGATCAACAATTCGTCGGATCTGCCGTATTCGGAAACCGAGAGCAGCCTGGAGTTGTTCGATCCGCAGGGCGGCGAGCCGGGCTTCACGATACCCGCCGGCGTGGAGCGCAGCGGGACCACGAGCCTGGGCTTCGCCAAAGGGAGCATGAGCGCCCGGTTTCGCGGCGAGTACGGCGCCTCGCGATTGTACTATCCCGTTTTTGGACGTCATCCGCACGACGCGCAGGGAGCGGTGAGTGAATTCCATGAATTGCGCCTGCGCAGTTGTTCGCATGACACGCATTCATGGCTCGGCACGGCGGAAAATCCGCCCGTCCCGTATGGCTCGCCGCCGGTCACGCGCAGCGGTGACGCGCAACTCGTGCGCAACATCTGGATCGAGGACATGCAGCTCCTCATGGGACAGCCGGGCAAACACGGGCGCATGGTCAACATGTTCGTCAATGGCAATTACTACGGCATTTACCACATCCAGGAGCATCCCGACGACGACTACATGGGGACGTATTATCCCGGCGGATCGGAGGACTTTCACTTCACCACCGGCGCCACGAAGGGCAGCCAGCATGGATCGGAATCGTGGAGCACGGTCTGGGCGCAGTTGAAGGCGTCGCTCTCGAACTACACGCAGGCGAGGCGCTGGGTTGATGTGACCAGTCTCGCCGATTACATGATCCTCAGTTTTTACGCGGGCAACGACTGGGACTGGAGCGCCCAGCACAACTGGGCCGCGGCCGGCCCGCGCCTGCCGGACCGCGGCGGCTGGAAGTTTTTCCAGCAGGACCAGGACATCTGCCTGCAGGCTTTGAACGCGGACTGCACCGATCAGGGAGTGCCGGACGGCGTCTTCGCGGCCTTGATGGCGCATGCGGATTTCCGCACACTTTTCCGCGATCGCATCTACAGGCATCTCTTTCACGATGGCGTCCTGACGCCCGCCAAAGTGGCCGGTTATTACGACCTGCGCGCCACCGAGATCTTCGACGCCATCGTCGCCGAAACCGCGCGCTGGCAGCCGACCAGCAGCGTCGGGCCGCTGCCCTGGGACCGCGACGGCGAGTGGACGGTGGAACGCAATTATCTGATGAACACGTATTTCCCGCAGCGGACAACGGTTCTGCTCAACCAGCTCCGCAACCGCGGGTGGTATCCGGTGGATGCGCCGGAAATGAGCCGGCGGGGCGGGGCCATCGATCCCGGCACGGCGATCGCGCTCACCGGTCCGGCCGGCGCGGCGCTTTATTACACGCTCGACGGCAGCGACCCGCGGCTGCCGGGCGGCGGGGTCAATCCGGCAGCCATCGCGTATTCGGCCACCGTGACGACGCAGACACTCGTCGAGGCGCATGACGACGTGGCCGGCCGCGGCGCCGTGTGGAAGTACCGCGTGGGCGCCGGTGATCCGGGAGCGGCCTGGAACACGGCGGGTTTCGACGATTCGTCCTGGCCGCAGGGCGCGGTCGAATGCGGTTATGGCGATGGCGACGAGGTGACCAACGTCGGATTTGTCGACACGGATCCGGCCACGCCCGGCGACCAGCGGAACCTGACGACGTATTTCCGGCATGTGTTCCAGGTGGACAATCCGGCGGAGGTGACCGGGCTCGTGGCGCGGGTCAAGCGCGACGACGGCGCGATCGTGTATCTCAATGGCCGGGAGGTTTTCAGGTCCGCGATGCCGCCCGGCGAAGTGACGTACGCGACTCCGGGCAACGGCGGCGCGAGCGTGGCCGATGACGGCAACACATGGTTTTCGAAAAATCTCATTCCCGCTGAGTACACGTTGCTCGCGGGCGCCAACCTGCTCGCCGTGGAGATCCACAACGCGAGCCCGGCGAGCAGCGACATCAGTTTTGATCTCGAACTGCTGGCCGCGTATCCGATCACCCCTCAGCCGATCGTCATCGAGCAGGCGGTCACGCTGAGAGCGCGCGCGCTGGCCGGCAACGAATGGTCGGGGCTCAACGAAGCGGCCTTTGTGCTGACCGGCACACAGCCGGCCTCGGCCGCCAGTCTCGCGCTCAGCGAGATCCACTACCATCCGGAGGGTGAAGGGCAGGGCGACGCCGAGTTTCTGGAGTTCACGAACACGGCGGACCACGTGATCGACCTGACCGGAGTCAGCATCGGAACCGCGGTCGTGTTCACGTTTCCGTCCGGCATCGTGCTGCAGCCCGGCGAAGCGGTGGTGGTCGTGAAAGACGCCGGGTTGTTCGACGCGCGGTATCGGGCCGCCGGCTCGCCGTGGTATCACGCGGGCATTCGCGTGGCCGGCGCGTGGTCGGGTTCGCTTTCCAACGGCGGCGAGGAAATCGTCGTGCTCGACGCGGCCGGTGGAACGATCTGCCGGTTCGCGTGGAGCGACGACGGCGCCTGGCCTGGCCGCGCGGATGGCCGGGGCAGCTCGCTCGAGATGCGGGCGCCCGCCGAGGCGCCGACGACGCTGGAGGAAAAGAACGCCTATCTCGCGACTCCCGAAAACTGGCGTCCGTCTTCCGGGTTTCATGGGTCGCCGGGCCGGGCCGGCGCCGGGCCGGACCGCCGGATCGCCATCAACGAAGTCCGCGCGGCGCCCGTCGCGCCGGCGCTCGACTTCATCGAACTGCTCAACGTGAGCGATGCCGTCCAGAGCCTGGGCCATTGGTTCTTGAGTGATTCTTCCGGCGACTACCGCAAGTACCGCCTGCCGGCCGGCGCGAGCCTGGCGCCGGGCGCGTGGCTGCTCCTGGACGAGACGCACTTCAACAATCCGGACGATCCGGGATGCCTCGTGCCATTCGCGCTCAGTTCCGCTGGCGAGGATGTCTTCCTGATCGAGGCGGATGCGGACGGCAACCTGCTGAAATTCGCCGACCACATCGAATTCGACGCCTCTGCGGGCGGCATGACCTGGGGCCGCGTTCCCGATGGATCCGGACCGCTGCACTTATTGCCGAATCCGACGCCGGGCGCTCCGAATACCTCGGTCGCGGGCGGCTACGACGACTGGGTGACGGTCGCATTTCCGCCGGGCTCGCCCTCGTCCCTGACCAGCGCGCACGTCGATCCCGACGGCGACGGCCTCACCAACTGGGCGGAGTTCGCCTTCGCGACCAATCCGCTGACCGCCGACGAGCCGCTGCTGAAACTGACGCCGGATCCGGATGGCGGCCTGACCATCGAGTACCGCATCCGCGACGACGCCACCGCCATGGCCGCGAGCCTCGCGCTTTCCGGCGACCTGACATCGTGGGAGCCGGCCGGCGGCGCGGTCGTCATCACAAGCGAAACACCCCAGGGAGACGGGTCGAAGATTGTCACCGCGCGCCTGACGGTCGGGCCGGGGCATCGATATCTTCGGCTCGAAGCGCGTGCGTTGCCGTGAGCGGGTTTTGCTCAAGTCGGTGCTTGCGCGCCCGGCTTCACGTTTGCGCCTCGCGGCGCGGCTCCAGGTTCAGAAGTCAGAGGTCAGAGGTCGGCACCAGCACGGTGGCGCACCTGGTTTCGCGCTCCACCTGAAGGCGGAATTCCAACCCAACGTCGTTCGGCACAATCCTGTCGGAGTCCCGGCGGCAAGCCGGAACCGCAGGCCAAGCCGCGGAGCCAAGTGCGCAATACCCATTCGGCGCCGTCCTTGCCCCGAGATCGCACAAGGGGGTCTGTCCCGACCCCGGCCGCAGGGCCAACGG
>CAZYHO010000220.1:0-7842 GCA_964647495.1 uncultured Akkermansia sp.
CATTCCTGGGGCGATGCCCCAGGCTGGGATATGGCCGGGCCGTTGGCCCTGGGGGTGCGGAGAAACATTCCGCGCTCCGGCTCCGCGCTTCCGCCTGAAGGCGGGACTCCAACCGAACGTCCTTCCGCACAGCTTTTCAGTTGGAGTACCGGCTTCAGCCGGGCAGCGAAGCCTGGCGCAAAATGAACGTTCCGCAAAACGCTCCGCGCCTCCGCCTGAAGGCGGGACAGACCTGCAACACGGCGATCAGTTTTCCTGGAGGCGGAGCCGGTGGAAGGTGGACGGGGCCGGGACGGGGCCGGTGATGGTCACGGGGCCGGCGGGGAGTGGCAGGCCGTGATTGCCGGGGGCGTCCCACGGGGACCAGTCTCGCAAGTCCGGCGACCATTCGACTTGCCATGACCGGTGATCGGGGATGTGAAACCCGATCGTCAACTGGTCGCCGTCGGGGGTGGCGTGGAGGGCGGGCGCGCTGGCGCCGTCGGCGGGATTCGTGCCGGCGAGGAACTCGGCGTGATTCGTATGCCCGTCGGCATCGGGATCCGCGGCGGGATCGCCGGCCGGGTCGGTGGCGGATCCGAAGAGGCGCAGGCGCCAGGCGGCGAAGCCTTCGCGGCCCGGAAGGACTTCGCTGATCCACGCAGTGAGCAATGCGACGCCCTCGGGATCGGTGAGGTTCGTCGCGATGGCGGGCATGCGGGTAAAGCCGTTGGCGGCGGCGGCTCGCAGGAGGACGACCGAATGGTCCGGCTGGCCGGCGACCACGAGCCGGTTGAGCGGATTGCCTCCGTTGTTGACGACGGCGCCATCGATGAGCCCGGTGGCGGCGAGGCTGAGTTCGGGCCGCGCATCCCAGCCGGCCGGCGCCGGGCCGCCCGCGCGATGGCATGAACTGCAATTCACCGCGAGCCAGGCGCGCACCTGGGCCTCGAGCGCCACGCCGGACTCGCCGGGCCGCGGGTGACGGGGCAGCGTGTTGGGCGGCGCGGGCACATTGGAAAAATACCCGCCGAGCCCGAGGACATCGAGCTGGTTGCCGGCGAAGCCATGGATGGATCCATCCAGGTTGAACTGGCGCGTGTTCGAGGACAGGGCGAATCCCGCCTGCGACGTGTGGCAGGAGAGGCATTCGGCGCGGCTCGGGATGCGCCATGTCTGAGGCGCCGGTTGGCCGTTTTCGGTGACATCGAGCGGGACGTTCACGCCCTCGTCCGGCGCGAGCGCGGCCTCCGTGCCGTCTTCATTCCACCGGTAACTCACGCCATAAGCGCCGGACGCCGTGCGCACGAGCAGGCGCGTCTCCAGCCGGCGGCGCGTGGCCGGATTGCCCCGCTCGAGGTCGAGGTCGAAGTGTTCGACCCAGACAGTGCCGGCGGGAAACGTCCAATTGCCGTCACGCGACCACCCGATGGCGGCGGTGGTGCCGGGCAGCGCGAGCCAGCGGCGCTTGACGGCATGATCGCTCCAGTACGGGCGGTTGACAGCATACGGGATGAGTCCCGGCTGCGGCGAAAGATCCGTCAGGTCGGCGAACAACCCGGTGGCGCTCAGCGTCTGCGGGAACGAACCGCCGGGCGTGCTCGCCGTGAGCCGCCGGATCATGCCGCTGTCGATGTCGGCGAGCAGGACATCGCCGTTCGATGGATCGTGGCCGAAACCGACGATGCCTCCCTCACCGGCAAGGCGCGTCACGATCGGCGCCAATGGTTCGTTTCGCCGGAGCGCCCAGATATTGCCGGACGTGTAGTCGGCGAAGAGATACTGGCCGGCGAGTGACGGGATGCGCTCCCCGCGGTAAACAACGCCGCCCGAGATCGAATTCCCCTGCGTCGGGCCTGAGCCGTGGCCGTACTGATGAAGCGGCGGAATCGATGTGAACCCCGCCGGCGCGCTGCCGGACTTGGGACCGTTGATGGTGCCTTCGCGAAAAGCCCAGCCGTAATTGCCGCCGCGGGTGATGATATTGACCTCCTCGCGCTGGCTGCCGCCGACGTCGCCGCACCACAGCTCACCGGTCGGCGCGTCGAATGAAATACGCCACGGGTTGCGCAGGCCGACCGCCCAGAACTCGGAACGCACGGCACCGAGCGCGCCGACGGCCGCGCCATTGAACGTGCCGTCCCAACCGCCTCCCAGGCTCGTGTGCACCCATGGGTTGTCGAGCGGCACGGCATAGCGCGCCACGCCGTCGTCGCGCATGACAGCGGGGTGCAGCGCCGGCTCGACGCTGCCCTCGCGGCGGTCGACATCGATGCGCAGGATGCCCGAGAAAAAATCTTTCGTGATCGTCTGGCTGTTGTTCAGCGAGTCGTTCTGATTCCCCTCGTCGCCGAGAGTGACATATAGATAACCGTCCGGCCCGAAATGCAGGTCGCCGCCATTGTGGTTGGTGGCGTCGTCGCGCTGCTCGATGAGGATCAGCTCCGAAGCGGGCAGCGCCAAGGCCGGCGCCGCGGGATCGACATTGAACCGCGAAACCCGCTCGTAATTGCCGCCATCCGATTTCCTCACCGAGTAAAACACATAGAAATATCCATTGGCCGCGTACCCGGGATGAAAGGCGAGCCCCAGCAGCCCCATTTCGCTGCTCGTGACCAGCGATTCACCGCGCCCGCCGAGCAGAGTGGGCAGGTTGAGGAAGGTGGTCGCCGTGGGCGCCGCCGCGGTCACGTCCGGCACCACGCGCACCAGGCCGCCCTTTTCGAGCACGAAGAGCCGCCGCGTCTCACCCGGCGGCGTGGCCATCCCGAGCGGTTGGTTAAACCGCAGGCTGCCCAAAGCCGAGTTCACGCTCCAGACGGTCACCGGCGGCGAGGCCGGCAGGTTGAACCCCAGCGGAGCGAGCCGGAGTTCATCGGCCACCGCCACGGAAACCGCGGCCGCATTCGACTCGCCACCCGGCCCGCTCACACGATACTCGAATACGGTGTCCACGACGCCCGCCGTGACGAGAATCGTTCCATCCGGCTGGACGGCGGCGCTCCCGGAAGCCGGCGGCGCAGTCACCGCCACGGTGGACGGAGTCAGCAATCCGGTGTCGTTGGCCAGCACGGCAAGGCGCGCCTTTTGCCCCGCATGAATCCGCACGCTGTCCGGCACGGCGAGGGGCGGCCCGGGCGGATTGGGATCCCATTGCTCCAGGCGGATCGCCTGAAACCCGTAGCCGTAGGGAGCGGCCGTAGGCGATTCCGTGTTGCCGGCCGGCTGGTCACCCAGCGCCGGATAGTCGCCGGAATATCGCCTCGTCATCACGGAAAATGTCCCGTCCTCACCCGGATCGATGGCGTCCCAGCCGACCACGTCGCCCACGCGATTCTCGCCGGAATTCCATACTGCTTGCGCCCCGCTCAGGTGCGACAGCGATGCCGTGGTGGCCACGCCGGCCGTGTGTGCCGGGGTGGCGACAGACGCGCTTTGCATCTCGGCCGTCGTCCACCGGTTCGCATAGGATCCGCCGCGCACCGAAGTCCCGCGAAACGTGTACCGCTTGCCGGCCTCCAGCCCGGAAAACGTGTAGGTCACCGAGTCATTCCCCTCCAATTGCACCGCCTCCCCGTTCGAGCTTCCCCAGTGGATCTGCCCGGCGAAAATCGTCGCCGCCGCCGATCCTTCGTCCGGCGCCTGCATCGCGCTCGCGCTCGACGCCCCGTTGTTCGTGATCGTAAGACGTGCGCCCAGCGTCGCCCCGGTCGCACTGTCGCGCAAAAAACCGGCCGAATTCGAAAACACACCCCACGACGTCGCGTTCGGCCCGGTTCCAGCGCCCGCGATCTGGTCGTTGAACGCCGCCCACTCCACAAATTGACCGCGCGCCTGCGGCCAGCACGACACACACAGACAGGCCGCCATCGCCCAATTACGGAATCCTTGAAAATTCATAGTGCCTGATCGCTGGGGTCGAATAACTCAAATCTGTCTCCACACCGCGCTTATGATGCCGTTGCCGTGTCCATTGCGCAAGTCGGTCCCGTGTGCCGGCCCCGGCCGACACGTCCGACACGTCCGACGGGTCAGACAGGTCAGACAGGTCAGACAGGGTCAGACCACCCCCCCACTCACCCGCCGAACAAATTCCAGAAGAACCTGTAAGCCACCACCCAGACGGTCACGCTGAGGAAAAAGAGGAGCGCGACGAAGACGAGCACGACGGCGAAGAGGATTTTCGTCTGCGGGCTGGCGGGACCGGGCGGTTCGCCGGCGAGATGCTTCTGGAGCAATTTGTTGTTTCGGGAATTTGAGCGAAACCAGATGGAAGTGGTGGGCCCGAGAATGGGAATCAGGTTGAGCAGGGCGTTGGCGACCATGTTTCCGCCCATGCGGCAGACGAGGCGGACCGGAGCGCGGTGGCGGACGGCCGTGAGCAGGATGGTCGCGCCGGCGGTCGTCGATGCCGCGTCGCCCAGCCCCGGAATCAAGGCGAGCAGCGGATCCAGGCCGAACTTGATGTTCGTGCCGGGGATGCGCAGCCATTCGTCCAGCCACTTGGCGATGAAATGCGGCAGCAACCCGCGCATGTCGGCCACCGGGGGCGCGCCGTCCCGCCCTGCGCCGTCCCTCCCCGCGCCGGCACGGCCACCGCGGCCCGCCTGGCCGGGCGGGATGATTTCATCGGGTTCGAGCGCGGGCTGGTTGGACATGGCAGAGGGCGGGGCGGCGCGAGTTGGGCCGGATGTTTGCCGATTTGCGAAAGTGGTCGGTCGCGGGGCGGTCTCACTCGACGGGCGCGCCGATCCAGTCGAACGTGATCTCCTTCACCACATCCGGGTGAAGCGACTTGTGCACCGGACACGCGTGCGCCGCGGCTTCCAGCACCGGCCGTTCCGGATGGTCGGGCGGAAGACTGATATTGAGATGGATGGAGATGCGGGCGATCCGCCGCGGCCCCTCGGTGGTCATGTGTTTCTCGACCGCCGCGGAGGAGCGTGGAAATTCGATCCCTTTGCGGCGCGCGACAATCGCCATCGTGGTGAGCACGCAGGTCCCCAGCGCCGTAGCCACCAGGTCGGTCGGCGAAAACGCCTCGCCCAGCCCCTCGTTGTCACGCGGGGCATCGGTCGCCAGCACGGCCCCGCTGGGCTCGTGCGTGGCCTCGCAGTGAAGCGACCCTTCATACCAGACGGTGATGGCGACCATGGCGGACATGATGCCCCGCGCCCCGCGAAAGAAAGGAAAATCTCAGGCGACCGCCCGCTGCCGATTTCCCGCGCTCGCCCTGGGCCGATTTCTGCTTAGGATGCCTGCCATGTCAGACCGACCGAAGGAGTCACTCACGCTGCTCGGACGCTCCGAGTCCCGGCTGCCGGACGCCCCGGACGCCGGCATCCTCGAAACTTTCCCCAACCTCCATCCGCATCGCTCGTACACCGTGACGCTCGATTACCCGGAGTTCAGCTCGCTCTGTCCGGTCACCGGCCAGCCGGATTCCGCCCGCCTCACGATCTCGTACGTGCCCGGCCAGCGGTGCGTCGAAACCAAATCGCTCAAATTCTACCTCGCCAGCTTCCGCAACACGCCATCCTTCAACGAGGACATCGTGAACCGCATCCTCGATGACCTGGTGGCCGCCCTCGATCCGCGCCGGGCCACGGTGCGCGGCGAGTTCTCCCCGCGCGGCGGCATCCGGCTCACCGCCGAAGCCCATTTCCCCGACGCCCCATGAAAGTCGTCGTCCTCGTCAGCGGCGGCATGGACTCGGTGACGGCCCTCTACGACGCCGCCCGCACCCACACCATCGTCGGCGCCCTCGGTTTCGACTACGGATCCAAACACAACCCCCGCGAACTGCCACTCGGCGTCTGGCACTCAAACCGCCTCGGCATCCCCCATCGCACCATCCGCCTCCCCTTCGTCAACGACCTCTTCGAATCCGACCTCCTGCGCTCCGGCGGCGCCATCCCGGACGGCCACTACCAGGAGGCCACCATGAAACAAACCGTCGTCCCGTTTCGCAACGGCATCATGCTCGCCATCGCCGCCGGCTACGCCGAAAGCATCGGCGCCACCGGCCTCGTCATCGCCGCGCACTCCGGCGACCACGCCATCTATCCCGACTGCCGCGAGGACTTCATGCAAGCCATGGCAGAGGCCATCGCCCGCGGCACCTACGCCCGCATCGACCTCCTCCGGCCGTTCATCGATTGGGACAAAACACGCATCGTCCGCCACGGCGCCGAGCTGAAAATCGACTACGCCCGCACCTGGTCCTGCTACAAAGGCGGCGAACGCCACTGCGGCACCTGCGGCACCTGCGTCGAACGCCGCGAAGCCTTCCTGCGCGCCGGCATCAAAGATCCCACCGACTACGCCAGCACCGCCCCACTCCCCAACGCCCCCAAATGAGCCGCCCACGGCCGCTCGGTGGATCATAGGGTTTTCTCCGATATGCCGTAGGGATCGCCCGGTCGCTCCACACATGGTGACAGTCAAATTGTGGGGTTTCCACCGCATGGTGACAGTCGATCTATGGGGTTCTCGCCGTAGAGGGACAGGTCCGCTATGGAACCCAAGCCCTACACACTATCGGCCATTTTCCTATAATCCCCTAGGACACTCGGAAATTTCCCCGCGCCTCCTCCACCACGGAGCCTTGGCGCGTGGCCGGCCGCGATCCATGTCCTTCCGCCGCAGGATTGCGACCGGGGCTTCTCGACATCGCCTGGGGATCGCGGATCGTGCGCGGTGCGCATAGCGGAGATATTTCATTCGGTGCAGGGCGAGGGGCGGCTGGCGGGGGTGCCCTCCGTTTTCGTGCGCACGTCCGGCTGCAACCTGCGCTGCACCTGGTGCGACACGCCCTACGCCTCGTGGTCACCCGAAGGCGATGACATGGCGGTCGAGGCGATCGTCGATGCGGTCGCGCGCTTCCAGTGCCGGCACGTCGTCGTCACCGGCGGCGAACCGATGATCGCCCGCGACATCGCCGTGCTGCTGGGCCGCCTCCGCGAAAGCGGGCACCACCTCACCATCGAAACCGCCGCCACAGTGCCGCCGCCGCCGGAACTCGCCTGCGATCTGGCCTCGCTCAGTCCGAAACTCGCCAATTCCACACCCTCGGCCGCCCAGGCCGGCGCCGCCTGGGCCGCGCGCCACGAGGAACGCCGGCTCCAGCCGGACGTGATCCTCGAGTGGATCCGCCGCTTCGATTTCCAGCTCAAGTTCGTGGTCAGCCGCGAAACCGACATCGCGGAAATCCAGCGCCTTCTTGTCGAAATCGCCGCCGCCACGCGGGACGACCCGTTCCCCATCCCGCCAGACCGGATCCTTCTCATGCCCGAAGGCACCGATGCCGCCGCGCTCGCCGAGCGGGGCCGCTGGCTGGTGGACCTCTGCAAGGCGACCGGCTATCGTTTCTGCCCCCGCCTCCACGTCGAACTCTTCGGCCACACGCGCGGCACCTGATCCTCAGGCTCTGCCGCGCCTGCGAAATACTCGACGTCGAGAACGGGCACAGGCTCTCGAAACATCCGGATACAAACACGAGGCGTGATGGACTTCGCGCGCACCACGGCATATCCTTGCCGCCATCGCGTTTTCCCGGACCCAGCAATGGACACCACTACCCGCGACACCGCGCCCGTGCCTCCGGGCTTGCCGGCCACCAAAGAAGATTGGCTGCCGCTGGTGTATGAGGAGCTGCGGCGCATGGCTCTTCGAGGAATTGCGGCACGGCTCGTAAAGCCACCCGCCTCCCGGTAGCCAATGGAGAGGAAGGTGAAACGGGACACGGACACTTTTCATCCTGCGGGTTCAATTCTGAGCGTGTTGTTTTGTCGCGGAAATGGGAAGCGGATGGTGGCCGGCGCAGCCTGCCTGGGAGCGCCGCAGTCGCCTGCGGCTCGCCGG
>CAZYHO010000221.1:0-3479 GCA_964647495.1 uncultured Akkermansia sp.
TACTTTTACCGCGACACGAACGGCTCGGGCGAGTGGCTGCTCATTCCCTGGGACAAGGACTGGACCTTCGGCGTGGCGGGTGACGGCGGCCAGTGGTGGACGCATCCCTTTTTCGGAGATCAGGCCCATCCCAAGGACAACGCCACCCAGTGGAGCCGCCTCTGGGACGCCCTCCACAAGAACCCGCGCACCCGCGCCATGTACCTGCGGCGATTGCGCACACTCATGGACACGCTGCTTCAGCCGCCGCCCCCGGCGCCGGCGGGCGGCTACGATTTCGAAAAGCGCGCGGACTCGTGGTTCGCGCCGCTCGACCCGCATACCGGCGTGAACATCGCTTCGATCAAATCATGGCTGCCGCAGCGCCGGACGCAGCTTTTCGTGACCTTCCGGGACTCCCCGGCGAATACCAACGCCTCGCGCCGGATCGTCCCGGTCGACCCGCAGGATCCCGAAGCGGCGCTGGTTTTCGGCGCCATCGATTCGAATCCCGCGAGCGGCAACCAGGACGAGGAATACGTCGAGTTGGTCAATCCCGGGACCGTCGCGGTCGACATCTCGGGATGGCAGGTGCGCGGCGGCATCGACCACACATTCCGGCCCGGCACCGTGGTGCTGGCGGGCTCGAGCCTTTACCTGGCGAACAACGCGGCGGCTTTTCGAGCGCGCGCCGCCGGGCCGCGGGGCGGGGAGGGATTGTTTGTGCAGGGAGACTACGGCGGCTCGATCTCGGCTCGCGGTGAAACCATCCGGTTGGTCGATCCGCGCGATCCGTCCACGCCGGACGACGACCGCGTGGTGGCCGGCGTGACGACACCGGCCGAGCCGACGCCCGCCCAGCGGCAGCTTCGGATCACGGAGATCATGTTCAATCCGCCGGCCGGCGGAGCGCTCGACAACGAGGAGTACGAGTTCATCGAGTTGATGAACATCGGCGAGACGCCGCTGGACCTGACCGGCGTCGCATTCGTCAACGGCATTTCGTTCGTCTTCACGCCGGAGTCGCCGGTCTTGTCGCTGGCGCCGGGCGCTCGCGTGGTGCTTGCCAAGAATCCCGTGGCCTTCGCGGAACGGTACGGCGGCGGCCTGCCGGTGGCCGGACCCTACGCCGGCAATCTGTCGAACGGCGGCGAGCGCCTGCGCCTCGTGGACGCCGCCGGGGAGGAAGTGCTCGATTTCGAATTCGGCGACGCCTGGCATCCCGGAACCGACGGCGGCGGCCATTCGCTCGTCGTCATCGACGCCGGCGCCGCTCACGACGCATGGGCATCGCCGGACCAATGGCGGCCGAGTGCGCGCATCGGAGGTTCGCCGGGCGCGGCCGAGCCCACGCCCGGATCCGCGATCGAGCCGGGCGTGCTGACGGTCACGCTCGCCGGGCAGGACGTGATCATCGAACTTCAGGGCGCGCCGGATCAACCCTGTACGTTCGAAACCAGCACCGACCTGGCCGGCTGGCAGCTCCTCGCCACATCGACCACGGATGCCGCCGGCCGCGCGACCGCCACCGACGCCGGCCCGCCCGCCGGAACGCGATTCTACCGCGTCCAGTCGCCGTGACCGGGCGATGTCCCGGGCTGGTATACGGCCGGGCCGTTGGCTCTCGGGACGAAGCGTGGCAGCGTTCTGCCTGGAGCAGGGGGATGCCTTACGAGTGGATCAGAGTGGAAGGTTGTGCGGAGTGTGGTACGGCATGAGTCTCATTCGGTGCAGGCGGGCGTGCCGGGCTCCGGGCCGGGTGGGTGCGCCCTCTGATTTCCGAACTCCGAACTGTTTCTCATGTGTGTCCCATCGACATGTATCGATTTGACGAGCCGCGCGGCGCAGCGACGCCGGCGGGCGGGAGGATGGATTGTGGCTTTCGGCCTGGCGGGGGTGGTGGCGGCGTCCGGTAAAGAGGCGCCGGTTTCCTTTGCCCACGACATCCGGCCGATCCTGTCGAACAACTGTTTCATGTGCCACGGGCCGGATGAGGAGGAGCGCAAGGGCGGGCCATCGGGGAGCGGCGGACTGCGGTTCGATACGGAAGAAGGATCGCGGATCGATCTGGGCGGGGGAAAGCGGGCGGTCGTTCCGGGCCTGCCCGACCTGAGCGACCTGATCGCGCGCGTGACCACGGACGACGGGGATGATTTGATGCCGCCGCCGGGTTCGGGCAAGCGGCTGACCGCCGAGGAGATCGCGCTGCTGAAGCGGTGGATCGCGGAGGGTGGCGGCTATGCGCGCCATTGGGCATACGAAAAACCGGTGCAGCCGGCGCCACCGCGCGACGGCGTGCATCCGGTGGATGCGTTCGTGCTCGATCGCCTGGATCGCGAAGGTCTGGCGCCCCAGCCGGAGGCCGATCGCTTCACGCTCGCGCGCCGCGTGGCGCTTGACCTGACCGGCCTGCCGCCGACGCCGGATGTGATTGAGGCATTTGTGAATGACCAGGAGCCGGAGGCATACGAGCGGCTGGTCGACCAGCTGCTGGCGTCCCCGGCATACGGCGAGCACTGGGCGCGGCAATGGCTGGACCTGGCGCGGTATGCCGATTCGGCCGGCTACGCGGATGACCCGCCGCGGACGATCTGGGCATTTCGCGACTATGTGATCCGGTCGTTCAACGCGAACAAGCCGTTCGACCAGTTCACGATCGAGCAGATAGCGGGCGACCTGCTGCCGGATGCGGCCGAGGACCAGCTCATCGCGACCGCGTTTCATCGGAACACGATGACGAACAGCGAGGGAGGCACGGACGACGAGGAGTTCCGCAACGCCGCGATCGTCGACCGCGTCAACACGACGATGGCCACGTGGATGGGGACGTCGATGGCCTGCGCCCAATGCCACACGCACAAATACGACCCGATCACGCAGCACGAGTATTTTCAGGTCTTTGCTTTTTTCAACAACACGGCGGACGCCGACAGGTTCGACGAGACGCCGGTCCTGTCATTTTTCACCGGCGGGCAAAAGGACGAGCGGCAGCGGCTGGAGGCGGCGCTGGCCGAGGTGGAATCGCGATTCCGCCATCCGCCGGCGGCTGTGCAGGCGGCCGCGGAGCAATGGGCGGCCGGATTTCCGGTGGCGGCGCCGTGGGACGTGGCCGTTCCGGACGCGGTGCGCTCGCAAGCCGGCCAGGCGGCCGTCATCGCGGACGACGGTGTGGTCGACGTCGCTGCCGGCGCGGCAAAGGACACGTACGAAATCCGCGTGGCGCTCGGCGAGGCGCGCGCGCTTTCCGCGCTGCGGCTGGAAGCGATGCCCGGCGCGGCGCTCGCGGGCGGCGGTCCCGGCCATGCCGCGGGGAATTTCGTGGTGACCGGCGTGCGCGTGGCGCTTGAGCCGCCGGTGGCCGCGCCACGGCCGGCGGCGCGCTTCGTGCGCATCGAGCTGCCTGGCAAGGACAAGCTCCTGCAACTGGCCGAGGTCGAGGTGATCAGCGGCGGCGAAAACATCGCCCTGCGCGGCGTGGCCACACAAAAATCAACCTTCGC
>CAZYHO010000221.1:3579-7790 GCA_964647495.1 uncultured Akkermansia sp.
GCGGCGGCGAAAACATCGCCCTGCGCGGCGTGGCCACACAAAAATCAACCTTCGCCGGCGCGGCGGCCGGGCGCGCCATCGACGGCAATCGCGCCGGCGAGTACGACAAAGGTTCTGTCGCCCACACCGGTGCCGATACCGACGATCCATGGTGGGAAGTGGATTTGCAGGAGGAGCAGGCGATCGAGCGCATCGCGGTGTGGAATCGCGTCGAGGTGCCCGAGCGCCTGGACGGATTTCGCGTCGTGGCGCTCGACGCACAGCGCCGGCCGGTCTGGGAGCGCGCGAACAATCCGGCGGCCAGGGAATCGGCTTTTGCCGTGGACGGCACGCGGGATCTCGCCATCACCGGCGCGGTCACCGAGTACATCCAGCCGGACTTCGATGTCGATGCCGTCTGGCGCGACGCGTCCGCGAAGCCGGCGCGGCGCGGCGCGAGACGAGGCGCGAAACGCGGAACTCAAGCCGGCTGGGCGGTCGGCGGCGCGATCGGCAAGCCTCATCGGCTCACGTTGCTCCTCGCCGAGACGATCGATGCGCCGGCGGGCGCGACGCTGCGCGTGAGCGTCGAGCAGCAGTCGCCTTTCGAACATCATACGCTCGGGAAATTCCGCGTCGAAATCACCGGCGATCCCGGCATTTCCCGGCTCAAACATGTGCCGCCCGACCTGGCCGCCGCCCTCGCTTTGCCGCCCGATCTGCGCGATCCGGCAACGCCTGCCCAGGCGGCCGAGTTTTACGTCAACGCCCTCGCGCCCGAGCTGGCAGCCGATCGCGAAACACGGGCCGGCCTGCAGACGCAGCTTGACGCAATGCCGCCGTCCACCGTGCCGATTTTCCGTGAATTGCCGGCCGGGCAGCGGCGCACCACGAACGTCCAGCTCCGCGGCAACCGACTGACCCCGGGAGACACCGTCACCGAAGGCGTGCCAGCCGCCTGGCACCCGCTCCCCGAGGGCGCGCCGCGCGACAGGCTCACTCTCGCCCGGTGGCTGGTCGACGAAAACAACCCGCTGACGGCGCGAGTCGTCGCGAACCGGTATTGGGAGTCGCTCTTCGGCGTGGGGCTGGTGCGGACGAGCGAGGAATTCGGCGCGCAGGGCGAGCTGCCATCGCATCCGGAGCTGCTCGACTGGCTGGCCACGGAACTGGTGCGGCTGAACTGGGATCTGAAGGCCTTCCTCCGGCTGCTCGCGACCTCGGCCACGTACCGGCAGTCATCGAAGGTCGAGCCGGGCGCGACCGAACGGGATCCGGAAAACCGCCTGCTCGCGCGCGGTCCGCGCTTGCGCCTCACCGCGGAAATGCTGCGCGATCAGGCGCTGGCGGTGAGCGGCCTCCTTTCCTCGAAAATGTTCGGTCCGTCGGTGCGCCCGCTGCGTCCGGCGCTCGGGTTGTCGGCCGCTTTCGGCGGCGGGCTTGACTGGCAGCCGAGTGAGGGCGAAGACCGGCTGCGCCGCGGGATTTACACCGAGTGGCGGCGCACCAGCCCGTACCCGTCGATGACCACATTCGACGCGCCGAACCGCGAAGTGTGCACGCTGCGGCGCGACCGCACCAACACACCGCTCCAGGCTCTCGTCATGCTCAACGACCCGGTGGTCATCGAGGCCGCGCAGGCGCTCGCCCGCCGTCTCACCGCGAGCGGCGCCGCCCCCGAAGCGGTCGTCGATGAAGCATGCCGGCTTGTGCTCGCGCGGCCGCCCTCGCCCAGCGAGTCGGCCCGTCTGCTCGCCTTGCAGCGGGAATTGGCGGGCGACTACCGCGAGGATCCCGCGAAAGCGGAAGCCATGGCGACGCAGCCCATCGGTCCGCTCCCCGCGGGCGCGGATGCGGCCGAACTTGCCGCCTGGACCGCCGTGGCCAGCGTGCTCCTCAATCTCGACGAAACCCTCATGAAACGCTGAAGCGCTGAAGCGCCCCCAAAATACCATGAGCCCGCGATTCGACTTCATCCAGCGCCAGACACGCCGCCATTTTCTCCGCGGCGCCGGCCAGTTCAGCCTGGGCGCCATCGCCCTGCAATCGTTCCTTGGCAGCTCCGCCCGCGCCATCGGAACCGGCGGCGGCAATCCATTTGCCCCGAAACCCGCACTCTCGCGCGGCAAGGTAAAGCGCGTCATCTACCTCCACATGTCCGGCGGCCCGCCGCACCTCGACATCTTCGACTACAAGCCGGAGCTGGTGAAGCGCGACGGGCAGGACTCGCCGGACGCCTTCGTGAAGGGAAAAACATTCGCCTTCACCAGTGGCGTGCCAAAACTCATGGGCACGCCGCGCACTTTCACGCGCCACGGAAAAGGCGGCATATGGATGTCGGATGCCGTGCCGAATTTCCAGGCGGTGGCCGACGAACTCTGTGTCATCAAGTCGATGTTCACCGAGCAGTTCAACCACGCCCCGGCGGAACTCCTCCTCTTCACCGGATCGGCCCGCCAGGGGCGCCCGTCGCTCGGCTCGTGGGTCACCTACGGCCTCGGCTCCGAAAACGACAACCTGCCCGGATTCGTTGTCCTCATCAGCAGCGGCGTGCAGCCGAGCGGCGGCCAAAGCTGCTGGGGCACCGGCTTCATCCCATCTGTTTTCCAGGGGGTGCAATGCCGCTCCAAAGGCGATCCCGTCCTCTACGTCAGCGACCCGCCCGGCATGGACCGCCGCCTCCGCCGCAAAACACTCGACGCCCTGCGCGACCTCAACGAGGAACAGGCCGGCGCCCTCGGCCACCCGGAAACCGCCACCCGCATCGCCCAGTACGAACTCGCTTTCCGCATGCAGGCCAGCGTGCCCGATGTCATGGACATCTCGCGCGAATCCCCCCAAACCCTCGAGGCCTACGGCGCCGTCCCCGGCGAGGCGAGCTTCGCCAACAACTGCCTGCTCGGCCGCCGTCTCCTCGAACAGGGCGTGCGCTTCGTCCACCTCTTCGACTGGGGATGGGATTTCCACGGCACCAATCCGGGCGAAGACATCCGCGACGGACTCACCGAAAAAATGCGCCGCACCGACAAGCCGGTCGCCGCGCTCATCCGGGATCTGCGCCAGCGCGGCCTGCTCGATGAAACCCTCGTCATCTGGGGCGGCGAATTCGGCCGCACCCCGTTCCGCGAAGGCCGGACCAGCGGCGGCGCCATCCTCGGCCGCGATCACTTCCCCGACGCCTGTTCCATCTTCCTCGCCGGCGGCGGCGTCAAACAAGGCTTCAGTTACGGCGAAACCGATGAACTGGGCTTCAGCGTCGCCTCGGACAAAGTCCACGTCCACGACCTCCAGGCCACCATCCTCCACCTCCTTGGCATCGACCACGAACGCCTCACCTACAGATTCCAGGGACGGGACTTCAGATTGACCGATGTCCACGGCTCGGTCGTGCGCGGCATCCTGGCGTGATGCCTCCGCGCACTTTCATTTGGCGCCGTCGTCCATGCCCTCAGGGCCGGTGGTGTCGTCCCCCAACATAATTGAGATACGAAAAAGGGCGGCGTGTGATAAAATCCCGCGATGGATCGCCGCGACAACCCGTTCCCGGGCATGAATCCGTTCATGGAGCGGACGTGGCCGGATGTGCATGTGAGGCTCATTGCGCTGATTCTGGATGAGCTTGGCGTTGAGCTGCCGTCCGATCTCACCGCAAAGGGAGAGCGGCAGGTGGACGTGCTGAGTGGAGACACCGCCCGCTACCGACCCGATGTGGCGGTTGTGGAAGAACCGTGGAAGAGCGGTCTGCCGCCGGTTTGGCGGCCCGGCTCCGGGGCCGGTGCGGTGGCGGTGGACGAACCATTGTTGATCGAGGCGGACGAACCGCCGCATCGTTGGGTCGAAATCCGGACGGACGAGGGATGGCTGATCACGGTGATCGAAGTGCTCAGCCCGGCCAACAAGCGCCATCGCCGCGCCGGGTACCAGGCCAAACGGGCAGACTACGTGTCGGCCGGGGTGAACGTGGTGGAGATCGATCTGCTGCGTGATGGGCCGGTGACGGTGGATGTCGAAGGCTGGGATTATCGGCGCCGGAAACCCGGCCTGGGTGAGCATTACCTCATCTGCGCGAGCCGCGCGGTGAGGCCGGGCCGCCGCGAGATTTATCCCTGCCCGCTGCGCGAACGGCTGCCGGTTATCCGCATTCCGCTGCGCGCCACCGACGCGGATGTGCCGCTGGACATCCAAAAACTGATCAACCACTGCTACACCAGCGGCCGCTACTGGAAGCTGGA
>CAZYHO010000222.1:0-7786 GCA_964647495.1 uncultured Akkermansia sp.
TGCGGCGCTCCGCAGGAAAACGCCACCTTTTAAAGCTTGCTACTGGTCAGTCGTTTCATCCCACCCTCACCCAAGCCAGAGATCAGAGGCCAGAGATCAGAGGTCAGCCACTTGCTTTCGGACACTGTTGCTGGACGCGGAGCTTCGCTTTGATGCATGAGTTCTGGAGCGGGCATTTCACACTGTTCGGTTCGCCGGCTCTCGCGCAAGTGTGCTTGCTGTGGACGGGGAGGCGGGCATAGTGGGCGGTTCAGCGACGGGGCCTGTAGCTCAGCGGTTAGAGCAGGGGACTCATAATCCCTTGGTCGTGGGTTCGAACCCCACCGGGCCCACTGATGCGGCTTGGCGGTGATTGGCGGCTGAGGTGGAGGGGCGAGGCGGGGAATACTGTTCATTTAACCGCGAATGAACGCCAATGGACGGGCATGCGAATCTGATATACAAGGCGGCTGGTGGCTGCCGCCTGCGGGCAAGACCGGGGAATTGCCGAGGAGAAACCTATTGCGCGGGGGGCGGGGGGCGCGGCAGAATGCGGGTGGCTGATTGTCCGCCATCTCTGGGGCGGGTGGGGCCGGCTTGACTAAAATCCGCATGAACACTTGTTTACCTGATCGCATCGCATCGATTGGCATCGCCGTGGCGGTTCTGGGATTGGGAGGGTCGCGCGCCGGGGCGGCCGGCGAACCTGTCAGTTATTTCCGGGACATCCGGCCGGTTTTCGAGGCGCATTGCCACGGCTGCCACCAGCCGGCGAAGGCGAAGGGGGATTACGTGATGACGGATTTCGCGAAGCTGCTGGCCGGTGCGGGGGCGGATCCGGCGGTGGTGGCGGGCGATCCGGAGAAGAGTGAGCTGGTTCATTTGATCACGCCGGGACCGAACGGCGAGGCGGAAATGCCGCAGAAGCGGCCGGCGCTGCATCCGGTGCAGATCGATCTGGTGCGGCGGTGGATCGCGGAAGGCGCGAGCGACGACACGCCGGCCGACGCCCACCGGCGGTTCACCGCCGAGCACCCGCCGGTCTATGGCGCACCTCCGAAGGTGCCGTCGCTCGACTGGTCGCCGGACGGCCGGTGGATCGCGGTGGCCGGCTACAGCGAGATCCTGCTGCATCGCGCGGACGGGACCGGCGTGGAGGCGCGATTGATCGGGATGTCGGAGCGGGTCGAATCGGTGGCGTTTTCGCCGGATGGCGGGCTGCTGGCGGCGGCCGGTGGCACTCCGGGGCGGCTCGGTGAAATTCAGGTGTGGAAGCTGGACGACCGGAGCCTGCTGCTTTCGCACGCGGCGACATTCGACACGCTGTACGGCGTGAGTTGGTCCCCGGACGGGAAACTCCTCGCGTTCGGCTGCGGCGATCACGGTGACAACACGGTGCGCGCCCTGGAGCTGGCCACTGGCCGTGAAATTCTTTCGAACTCGGCGCACGGTGACTGGGCGCTCGACACGACCTGGTCGGTGGACGGGTCGCATCTGGTTTCGGTGGGGCGGGACATGGCGGCGAAGCTGATCGAGGTTTCGACGCAGCGGTTCATCGACAACATCACGTCGATCACGCCCGGCGCGCTGCGCGGCGGCCTGCATTCGGTGGCGCGGCATCCGGAACGCGACGAGGTGCTGCTCGGCGGCGCGGACGGCGTGCCTCAGGTCTACCGCATGCACCGGCTGACGAAACGCGTCATCGGCGACAACGCGAATCTGATCCGCCGCTGGCCGGCCCTGCCCGGACGTGTGTTCGGTGTGGCGTGGCGGCCGGATGGGAAGGCCTTCGCTGCCGCGGCCAGCGGCGCGGAGGGCGGTGTCTTGCGCGTGATGGCGGCCGAGTACGACCCCGCGCTGCCGGACGACATCAAGAAAATCGTAGAGCGCGAAACATCCAGCCACTCGGACGACGACCGGCGGCGGCTGGAGGAATACCTGACGGCCGACACGCGCGTGCTCGCCGAAATTGCCGTTCCCGGCGATCCGTTTTACGCGCTCGACTGGAATGCCGACGGCACGCATGTCGCGGTTGCCGGCGGGCAGGGCATCGTCCGCATCGTGCAGGCATCCGACGGCCAGGAGGTGCGCTCGTTTGCGGTGGCGCCGGTCGATCCCGGATCGTTGGCGCGCGCGCGGCCATCGCTGCCGGCCCAGTTGCCTCCGGTGGCGCGTCCGGGTGATCTGCCCGAGCCCGCGCTCGATCCGGACGCGGTAGCCTCGCTGTCGGTCGACCCGCCTGTCGTCGCGCTTTCCGGATCCACCGATGCGGCGCAACTGGTGGTGACCGCGACCCTGCGCGACGGCACGACCGCGGATGCGACCCGCGCGGTGACGGGTCAGTGGTCCGATGACGTGGCCCGCCTCGACGCGGGCGGCCAAATCAAGCCGGTGCGCGACGGCTCCGCCCGGCTGGCGCTCGCGCTCGGCGGCGCCTCGGTCGCCGTCCCGGTGGAAATCCGCGAGACCCAGGCGCCGTTGCATCCGGATTATGTGCGCGACGTGATGCCGGTGCTTTCGCGGCTCGGCTGCAACACGGGGACGTGTCACGGCGCGCAGGACGGCCGCAACGGCTTCAAGCTGTCGCTGCGCGGGTACGATCCTGACTTCGACGTGCTCGGGCTCACCGACGAACAGGCGAGCCGGCGCGCGAACACGGCGGTGCCCGACAGCAGCCTTTTCCTGCGGAAAGCGAGCGCCGCGGCGCCGCACGAAGGCGGCCAGCTCACCGTGCCGGGCGAGGATGCCTACGAAATCCTGCGGGCGTGGATCGCGGGCGGCGGCATTCTGGACCACGCGTCGCCGCGCGTCACCGGCATCGATGTTTTTCCGCAAAACCCGGTGGTCGAGCGGATCGGCGGACGCCAGCAGATGCGCGTCGTCGCCACGTACGGCGACGGGAGCCGCCGCGACGTGACCGCGCTCGCCTTCATCGAAAGCGGCAACCAGGATGTGGCGGCGAGCGCGGGAAATGGCCTGGTGGTTTCCCTGCGGCGCGGCGAGGCTCCGGTGCTCGCGCGTTTCGAAGGCGCCTATGCCGCGACCACGGTGACCGTGATGGGCGACCGCGATGGGTTTGCCTGGGAGGAGCCGGAGGCGTGGTCGGAGGTCGACAGGCTCGTGGCGGCGAAGTGGAAGCGCCTGAAGATCCAGCCGTCCGGTCTGTGCTCGGACACCGAGTTTCTGCGGCGGGTCACGCTGGACCTGACCGGGCTGCCGCCGACGCCGGACGAAGTGAAGGCATTTGTGGATGACACCCGCGAGGCGCGGGTAAAGCGAGCGGAGATCGTGGACCGCCTGATCGGATCGCCCGCCTTTGCCGAACATTGGGCGAACAAGTTCGCCGACCTGCTCCAGGTGAACGGGAAATTTCTCGGCCGCGAAGGCGCACGAGGGCTGCGCGACTGGATCCGCGGCCACGTCGAGACAAACACGCCATGGAACACGCTGGTGCGCGAGATCGTGACGGCGAGCGGCTCGAATCGCGAGAATCCGCCGGCCGCGTATTACAAGATCTTGCGCACGCCCGAGGACACGATGGAGAACACGACGCACCTTTTCCTCGCCACGCGCTTCAACTGCAACAAGTGCCACGATCATCCGTTCGAGCGCTGGACGCAGGACCAGTATTTCCAGACGGCTGCGTGGTTTGCGCAGATCGACCGCGCGCCCGACCCGGCGAGCAACGGCCGCACCATCGGAGGGTCGGCCGTCGAGGGCGCGAAGCCGCTCTTCGAAATCGCGCGCGATCAGGACACCGGGGACGTGCAGCACACGCGCACGCAACTCGTCGTCGCCCCCGCTTTTCCGTACCCGGCCACCGTCGATGAGCGGCCCGATCGCACGCGCCGCGAGCAGTTCGCCGACTGGCTGGTCGCCGAGGACAATCGCTATTTCGCGCTGAGCTTCGTCAACCGCATCTGGGGGTACCTGCTCGGCGCCGGGTTGATCGAGCCGCTCGACGACATCCGCGCCGGCAATCCGCCGTCCAACCCGGAGCTGCTCGACTATCTGCGGCGGGAATTCATCGCCGGTGGTTTCGACATGCGGAAACTCATCCGCCTCGTGTGCACGTCGCGCACGTACCAGCTCTCGGTGACCACGAATGAATGGAACGAGGACGATGCGCTCAATTATTCGCACGCGCTGGCGCGCCGGCTGCCGGCGGAGGTGCTGTTCGACAGCATCATGACCGTGACGGGATCGACGCCGCGCATCCCGGGCGTGCCGCCTGGAACGCGGGCGGCCGCATTGCCGGACTCGGCGCTCGACCTGCCGAGCGGATTCCTCGCGAATCTCGGGCGCCCGGTCCGCGAAAGCGCCTGCGAGTGCGAGCGCAGCAACGACGTGCAGCTTGGGCCGGTGATGTCGCTGCTCGGTGGGCCGGTGGTGGCGGAAGCGATCGCAGATCCCGCGAATGCCGTCGCCACGATGGCGCGCGAAACGACCGATGACCGCGAACTCGCGGAACGCCTGGTGCTCCGCGTGCTCGGCCGCCCGGCGAAAGCGCAGGAAGTGGACGCCGCGCTCGAAATCCAGCGACAGCAGGAGCAGGATCACGAGGCGCTCAAGGCGCAGCTCGCCGCCGAGGAGACGGCGTGGACCGCGGCCCGCGTCGCCGCCGAAGTCAAACGCGAAGAAGCGATCCTGACCGCGGCCACCGCGTTGAAGTCATACGAACCCGAAGCCGCGGCCAAGGCCAAGGCCGCCGACGAGGCGCGCGATCAAGCGATCGCCGCCGCGGAAGCCGCGGTGAAAGCGCACGACGAGGCGCTCGCCGCATCGCTCGACGGCTGGGCGCATCCGCTTGCTGCGGAGGCGCCCGACTGGCACTCGGTGCGCATCGTGAAAGCGGCCGCCGCGGAGGCGACCGTGCTCGACGTGCAGCCGGACAATTCGATTTTTGCCAGCGGCGCCCTGGGCAATGGCGATTACACGGTGGAGGTCGAGCCGTCCGTGGGCCGCATCACCGGGCTCGTCGTCGAGGTGCTCAAGGACGACCGTCTGCCGACCGCGGGACCGGGGCGCGCGCCGAATGGCAACTTCGTGTTGAACCAGATTGTGGCGGACTGGACGTCGCTGGCCGATGCGGAACGGAACGGGAAGCTGGAATTTGCCGGCGCCCGTGCGTCATTCACGCAGGATGGTTTCAAGCCCGAGGACGCGCTGAAGAATGCCGACGGAGCCACGGGATGGGCGCTGGGAGGCGCGCCGGCCACGCGGCAGAGTGCCACGTTTGCGCTGAAGGAACCGCTCGACCATCCGCAGGGCACGCGCCTGAAAGTCACATTGCGGTTCCGCTATTCAGACAACCAGCATCTCATCGGGCGATTCCGCCTGTGGGTCACTACGGCCGCGGATCCGCTGGCGCCGGGCGTGCCTGCCGCCGTGCGCGACGCGCTCGCCACCGTGCCGCCACACCGCACGCCGGAACAGAAAAGCGCCCTGCTCGCCGAGGCCGGCGCTCTCGACACGGCGCGCGGCCAGTTGCTGCAGGCACTGGTGGCCGCCCGCATGCCGGTGGCGGCGGACGCACGGCTGGCCGAATTGCAGGGCGCGCTGGCTGCCGCGAGCCTGCCGGTGCCCGTGCCGCCGAAGATCGAGCGGTTGCGGCAGGACATGACCGAAAGCATCCGCCAGATGGCCGACCGCCGCCTCACTTCCGCCCAGGATCTGGTCTGGGCTCTCATTAACTCACCCGAATTCCTGTTCAACCACTGACATACCATGTTCCGCATACCTGGCTCCCTCGGCAAAGATCTCTGTGACCGCCACCTCGGGCTGTCCCGCCGCGATGTCCTGCGCGTCGGCGGCGGCGGCCTCATGGGCATGACGCTCAATACCCTCTTCCGCGCCCAGGCGGTCGGCGCGACCGCCCCGGCCGCTTCCTCCGGGGCGCCGGGCTGGGGAAAGGCGAAGAATATCATCATGATTTACCTGCAGGGCGGGCCGAGCCATCTCGACCTCTGGGATCCCAAGGAGAACGTGCCGGACAAGATCCGCAGCGCGTTCGGAAGCATCCCCACGAAAATCCCGGGCATCCACTTCACCGAAATCCTCCCGGGTCTCGCCAAGGTGAACGACAAGTTCACCATGATCCGTTCCATGGGCTACACGCCCAACGGCCTCTTCAATCACACGGCCGCCATTTACCAGATCATGACCGGCTACACGACCGACAAGGTCAGCCCGTCCGGCCAGCTCGAGCCCCCGAACGCGAAGGACTACCCAAACTTCGGATCCAACATCATCCGGCTCAAGCCGACCGACGAGCCGATGCTACCGTTCGTCATGCTGCCGCGCCCGCTCCAGGAAAGCAATGTCGTCGGCAAGGGAGGCACCGCCGGCTTCCTCGGCAAGGCTTGGGATCCGTACACCCTGTATCCGGACGGCGATGACATGGACATGGAAAAAATGAGCCGCATCCGCGTCGATGACCTGCAGCTCCGCCCCGAAGTCTTCTCGCTGCGGCTGCGGCGCCGCGCCGGCCTGCGCGATGCCATCACCGCCCAGATGAAGCACCTCGACAAGGCGGTCGCCCAGTACAACCTCGACGAATACTACGACCGCGCCCTGAACCTCATCGTCTCCGGTCGCGCTCGCGATGCCTTCGCGCTCGATCAGGAGCCGCAGCAACTGCGCGACCGCTACGGCCGCCACACGTTCGGCCAAAGCTGCCTGCTCGCCCGCCGCCTCGTCGAGGCCGGCACACGGGTCGTCGAAGTTATCTGGCCGAAAGTCGCCAACTCGGACAACCATTCGTGGGACCACCATGTCGAGCTGACCAACCGCATGAAAAACCAGTCAGGCCCCATGCTCGACCAGGGGCTCAGCGCGCTCTTCGAGGACCTCGACAGCCGCGGCCTGCTCGACGAAACCCTCGTCGTCGCCATCGGCGAATTCGGCCGCAGCCCGGAGAAAGGAGTGAGCACCTCAGGCAACGGCAATAGCGCCGACGGCCGCGACCACTGGCCCTACTGCTACACGTCGATCGTCGCCGGCGCCGGCACCAAACGCGGGTACGTCCACGGCAAATCGGATCAGACCGGATCCGCGCCCGCCGAAAACCCGGTCCACCCGACCGAACTCCTCGCCACCATCTACCACGCCTTCGGCATCGACCCCGAAACCATCGTCCTCAACCACCTCAAGCAACCCCGCGAATTGGTAAAGGCGAAGCCTGTGGGGGCGCTGTTTGCTTGAGGGCTTGGGTGGGGGAGGGAGGGGTTTTGGGGCGCGGCCGCCTATGGGGGCCTATGAGCTATAGGCCCCATGGGGCTCATAGGGCCTATACGCCTATGGGGCCCTATACGCCATGGGGCCTATAGGCCCATGAGCAGCCCTGCCAGTGCGCCCGGTGGCAGGCGCCCGGAGTGAGCGGGCGACTTTCGCGGGGCGTGTCTTGATAGACACGGAAGAGCCTCGCCTGGAATCCGAGAACGCCGGGGAAATCGACGTCGGCGGCGTAGGAAGCCCGGACTTTGGCGGCAATCTCGGCTTTGGTCATGGGCGAAAATCGTTGTGGTTGTTGGACCGCTCAAGTCTGACATGCCGCTGCCGCTGCCAACCTGTCGATCATCCGCGAGACGGGCTGGAAACATGACGAAAGGAGGAAGGCTGTCGATCGATCCCGGCTAAGGCCACCCTGAGGGCATGGCGGATTTTTGCACGAACCGCCTGCGTGTCCTGTGGAAGGTGCACGGTGCAGCGGTACACGGTACACGGATCAGAGGTGTTCGGTGCGAGGACACACGCCCGCTCCAGAACTCGGACATCAAAGCGAAGCTCCGGGGTGGGACGCGATCCT
>CAZYHO010000223.1:0-7761 GCA_964647495.1 uncultured Akkermansia sp.
CCCTGTATTCCTCAGATCCGCGCGGCCGCCGTCACCAGTGCACGGCACTTTTTTTGGTTTTTTGCGCGTATGGGGCCTATGGGCGCATGGGGCCTATGGGCGTATGGGCCTCATGGGGCCTATGGGGCTCATGGGCCTATGGGGCCTATAGGCCTATGCGCAGCCGGACGAAGAGCTGCGGGGTTTCGGGGGTGCTGTTCCGGCATCCGCCTTCTGTCACTCCAGCAAGGCGGCGAGGCAGTCGCGCAATTCGTCTTCGGGGTCGGCTTCCGGCAGCGCTTGTTGCAGGAGGATTTCCTGGAGGCAGGCGCGGTACCGGCGGCGGAGGCGCAGGACGGCCATGCGGAGGGATCCGGGCCGGCGGTTCAGGGAGGTAGCGAGGGCGGCGTATTCGCCGGGCGATGGATCGCGGGAAAGAAACGGGCAAAGCGCCTTGAAGAGGGGGGCGCGCTCGTCCTGGCCGCATTCCTCGCTCAACCGCTCCATTCCCTGCCGCAGCACTCTCATGGCCCACTGCCGTTCGAACTCGCGTTCCGGCGGCGCGGTGACGCGGCCATCACGCGCCATCCCGCGCTCCACTTCCTCGAAGTCCAGCGGCACCCAGGACGTGCCGCCGCCGCGTTTGAGGGCGTGGGCCTGGTCGTGCTGATTGGCCAGGAAACGCGTCAGAAGCGTGAGCAGCCAGGTGCGGAAGCGGGCCGGGCCCGGCTTGACGCGCTCGAGCCATTGGCGGTCGAGCAGGCGGGCGAAGAATTCCTGGGTGAGGTCGCGCGCGTCTTCCGTGGAATACCCGCGGCGGCGCACAAAAGCGTAGACAGGCGACCAGTACAGCCGGCACCAGCGCTCCAGGGCGGCGGGATCGTCCACGCCCCGGCGCCCCGCTTCCAGCACCAGGCTCCACTGGGTGGTGGCGAAGATTTCCGGACCGGCGGTCCAGTGGCCGCTCTTCGGTGGCAATTGGGGAGCAGCGGACGCCATGAGGAACGGCGGTCACAGTGGCCGGAAAGTGATGGCTGTCAGCTACATTCCGCCGCCCCGGGTGGTGTCCCAAATGAAGATGCGTCCGTCGGCCGCGCCGGTGGCGAGTTTTCGTCCGTCCGGGCTCCAGGCCAGGGCGCGCACTTCGGAGCGGTGGTCGGGCAGCGAGATCAATTCCTCGAGGGTATCGGAATCGAGAATCCGCACGGTGCCGTCGCGGCAGGCGGTGGCGATTCGTGGTTCGGCGGGGTGCCATCGCACCGCATGCACCAGGCTGCCATGCACTTGCCGGGAGCGCCGCACCTCGCCGGTGCCGGCCTCCACCACGGCGATCATGCCGGACACCGTGCCCAAGGCCACTTCCTCGCCGCCGGGATGCCAATGCCATGCCAGGATTTGCGTGCTTCCACGATTCTCGATGCCGTTGTAGTCGGGCCATCCGACGGGCCAGCCGGCCGGAATCTCGTAACACATGGCGCCCGCGCTCATGAGGAAGCGCTGTCCATCCGGGCTCCACTCGCAAGGCATGGGGGTCTTGTGGGGATGAGCCAGGAGCGGGCTGACGGGCAATCTCGTCAGCGCCCGGCCGGCGGCGAAATCGAAGAATGTCACCACGCGGTTGTGATCCACCACCGCGCCGCGACCGCCGTCCGGGCTCCACACCACCTCGAACCCCGAGTGACCGACGGCAATGGTGTGGACGACCATTCCGGAGGTGGCATCACGGATTTCGAGGATGCCGGCGTCACCGACGGTGGCGAGCCGTGCGCCATCCGGGCTCCAGGCCCCCCGGAGCCGGCTGTCCGGGGGAAGGAGGTCGGGCAGGCGAGCCGCCTCCGGTTTCGTGCGCCAGCGCGGGAACTCCCTCCAGGCGTCATCGTGGCCGGAAAGCACGACCGCCTTCAACTCGTCGCCGGCATCCCAGGTCAGAGCGCGCACGGGACCGCCGGCATCGATCGAGGTCGGAAAGGAGAGCGATTCCAATTGGTGCAGCCGCAACGTGCCATCATCACCACAGGAAAGGAAAAACCCGTCTCCGCTGTCGATCCGTTCGACTTCCTGGCGGTGCGGGACGAGCCGGCGGACCGCTGCCGGCGGCTCCAGGCTTCTGAGATGCACGGCGCCATCGGCACGGCCGACCAACAGGGTCGCGCCGTCGCGGCTGAAATCGAGGCTGTAGATCGGACTCATTCCCGGCTGGTCGTCGAGGGTGGTCACGGAGTGAGCGCGCCGGTCGTAGAGATGCAGATGGCCGAGTTGGGTGGCGATGGCGAGCCGGCGGCTGTCGGGATGCCAGGCCACGGTGGTCACCCGGTCATTGAAGGTCACCCGGTCATTGAAGGTCACCCGGTCATTGAGAGGCACTTCCTCCTCGGGCCGGGCCGGGTTCCCGGGATCCAGCAGGAGCACCTTCCCATTGGCCACCTTGGCGATGAGCGCGCCATCGGGGCTCCAGAAGGCATGCGAAGTGGAATACTTCCCCGGCCAGGCGCCGAGACGCTCTCGGCGTTCCACATCCCAGAGGGTGAATTCAGAGGGCCTGCCGCCAACCGCCAGCCGATCGCCTCGCGGATGCCAGATCACCACCCAGACACTGCTGTCGAAGACAGGCAGACGTCCGACTTCGGTGGCGGCCAGGGCATCCCAGATTTTCACGGTACAGTCCACGGAGGCGGAGGCGAGCCGGATGCTGTCCGGATGCCAGGCGAGCCCACCGATGGCGCGTTCGTGGGCGGCTATCGTGTGGAGAAGGCGGCGGCTGGCGGTTTCCCAGACGAGGATTTCGCCGCGGCTGGTGGCCACGGCGAAGTGCTGGCCGTCGGGCGCCAACTGGACCGAGAAGAGGCGTCGCGCTTCCGGATCGGCAAAGATCAACTCGCCTTGATTCGCCAGCGCCCGCAGGTAACTCCATTCCCAGCCGCGGAACAGGCCGCCGAAAGTGTCCGTCTCGATCAATTCGAGCGCCTGCGAGTGTCCACCCGCCAGTTCCTGCCGGGCGAGGCGCACGTTGGCCAGGTAGGCGAGCGCGCGATGGCGTTGTTCCTGTTTTCGTGCCGCATCGGCGGCGGCCAGCGCGTCGTTCCTGGCGGTCCGGGCTTCGGCGGCCTGCCAGAAACTCACGCCGGCGCCGATGGAGAGCGCCAGTGCGCAGGCCAGCGTGAGGGCGGCGGCGAGCGGGTTGCGCCGGCACCAGCGCCAGGCGGTTTCCACGCGCGTGGCCCGCCGTGCGGCGATGGGCTGGCCGTTCAGGAAACGCGTGAGTTCCCCGGCCAGCGCCTCCGCCGTGGGGTAACGGCCCGAGGGAGGTTTCGCGAGGCATTTCAGGCAGATGGTTTCCAGATCGCGCGGCACGGCGGGATTGATCTGCGAGGGCGGCAGCGGATCGCGCTCCACCACTTGCAGCAGCACGGCATGGGCAGAATCACCGATGTGCGGCGGCCGGCCGGTCAGCAAGTGATACAAGGTGGCGCCGAGGGAGTACACGTCGCCGGCCACCTCGTGATCGGCATCCGTCTGGTTTTTGGAGCCGGCGCCCACCGTTTCTGGCGGCAGATACCCCGGTGTGCCCAGGATCTGGCCGCTCAGGGTGAGGCCGCCCGCCTCGCCGGTCAGCCGCGCCATGCCGAAATCCGTCACGCGCACATCGCCGCGCTCGTCGATGAGGAGATTCGACGGCTTGATGTCGCGATGCCGGATGCCTTGATCGTGGGCGTAATGCACCGCCGCCGCCGCCGCCTGCATGAACCGCGCCGCCTGCTCCGGCGCGAGTGGCTGGTCTCGTGTCAGCTCCGCGAGATTGCTCCCGTTGATGAATTCCATCGTGAAGAAGGGCGCTCCTTCGTCCTCCCCGATGTCGAAGACCGGCACGATGCCCGGATGGCGCAGCCGCGCGGCGGCCATCGCCTCCTGCACCAGGCGTGCCCGCGCTTTCCCGCTGGCAAACTCTCCTCCCGGCAGCGTCTTGAGCGCGACCTCCCGGCCTAACACCGGATCGCGCGCCCGGAATACCACGCCGCAGCCGCCCCGCCCGATGCGCTCGAGTATTTCATAGTCCGCCATCCGCGGCATGTCATCGGCCTCCTCGCCACCCTCGCCACTCGCGTGCCCGTCACCGGGTGGCGCGAGCACTGCCGATGCCAGACACCGCGGGCAGGCATCAGGCCAGGCATCGCCGTCATACAGGTTTCCGCAGCGAATACAGGATGTCAGCGCGGGGGCGCCGGTTTCGACAGGATCGCCGGCTTCAGTGCCCCTGATGGCGGAATCGCGCCGCATGATGGCGTGATGATACGGAGGAATGAAGGCCGCTCCAGCCGAAGCTTTATTTCCTGATAAACGTGCGGACGTCGGTACTGAGGTGGGCGAGCGAGTCGATGTGCGAATACATCATGTGGCCGCCTTCATAGTAAGCGAACGCGATGTTGGCGAGGCGCGCCGGGTCGGTGGGGAGGTGGTTCATGGTGTGTTCGATGCCGCCGGAGGGCGTGGCGAGGTCGTAATGCCCGCAGGCCACGAAGACGCGGAGGTTCGGGTTGTTCGTGAGGGCGGCGCCGAGGGCCGGGGCGGCGCTGACCGAGCGGCCGGCGAAATTGGCATAATTCCACGGATGGACATCGCGCGTGAGGATTTCGTAGGGCAGGTCGCTTTCGTATTTGAGTTCGCTGCGGACGTAGGCATTGAGCTGCGTGGCGTAGGCGCCGTAGATGCTGGCATACGACGGATCTTCGTTCGACGAGGCGTGGGCCACGGCGCGCGCGTCGAACCGGCCGACCACCTTGTTATCGGCCTCGAGCAGCTTGCGGCGGAACGTGCCGGGCGACAGCCGGAGGCGCTCGCGGATCCACAGGTCCGCGGGCAGGCCGGAAAAGCGGGCCAACTGGGCGGCCACGGTGGCGGACGCCTCGGCGCCCAGCGTGTGGCCGCGGAGCAGGGCGGCGGCATATTCGCCCTGGGCGAAGGCGGTGGCGAGCTGGACGGCGGTCCGCACGTCGGCCTGCTGGAGATCGGGCGGGAGTTTTTTGTGGTAGTGGGCGGTGGCGGTGAGTGACGGGAGGTAGGCGATGTAACCGACGTCGCTGCCTGCCTCGAACGAGATGGTTTTGAAATCGACGACGCCCGAGACGATGACGATGCCGTTCAGGTACATGCCATAGCGTTCCTGCAGGTGGCCGGCCAGGCCGGCGGCGCGCAGGCCGCCGTAGCTTTCGCCGGCCAGGAACTTCGGCGATTCCCAGCGGTCGAGGCGCGACGTGTACCGGTGGATGAACTCGCCGACCGCCTCGATGTCCTCGTTGTAGCCATGGAACTGCCGGGCTTCGTCCGGCTTGGCGGCGCGGCTGAACCCGGTGCTCACGGGGTCGATGAAAACGAGGTCCGTGGCGTCGAGCAGGCTGTGCTCGTTCGAGACGAGCTGGAACGGCGGCGTGGGCGGCTCGACACCGCCGGGCGGCATGACGACACGACGCGGCCCGAAGGCGCCGAGGTGGAGCCAGACGGACGAACTGCCGGGGCCGCCGTTGAAGCAGAACGTGATCGGCCGCTTGGCGGCATCGCCTCCGTTTTTCCGCTGGTAGGCGATGTAAAACACCGAGGCGCGTTTCTCGCCGTCGGCCTTGGTCAGCGGCAGCGTGCCGGCGGTCGCCGTGTACGCGATCTTCTGGCCGCCGATGGTGACTTCGCCTTCGGTGACCGACTTCGTCTCGCTCGCGGCACCATCCTTCTCCGCGGGCTTTTCCTTTTCGCCGCCGGCAGCCGCGTCCGCGTCGGCGCCCGCGGCGTGACCGGAAATACCACCCGCAAGAGCGAGAGCGAGGGCGAGGGGCAGCGCCGCGAACGGGCGGAGCGAGGCGGCGGGGCGAGTCGATGGTGAGAACTTCATGATGCGGCTGGTGTGACGATCACACCCAGATTCAGCGGCACACGCCGCGGCGCAAGCGGCGTGAGCAGCGCAAACGGCGTGAGCGCGGGCGGGGGTGCCCCCGACCGCGAGCCGTCCCGCAGAGGCTTTCAAGCAGACGCGTCGGCGCGGGACAAGGGCGGTGCGTGCCGATATTCTCCAACTCGAAAACCTGTGCGCAACGACGTTGAGTTGGAGTCCCGCCTTCAGGCGGCAGCGCGAAGCCAAGTGCGGAGTGGCGTGTGGAAAATCCCCAAGGGCCGTTGGCCCTGTAGCCGGAGCAGGGGACAGACCCCTTGTGCGCTCCCTGCGGCGAGCCGCTCACGACGACGCGGTAGAAGGCTTCCGGCTGACCGGCGGGGATGGTGGCGGTGGCGGTCAGGGTTTCGCCGGTGCCCGTCAAGGGAGCGCCGAAGTTCGCCCAGTCGCCTGAGGTCAGCGAGAGGCGAGTCTGGATCTGGCAGGAATGGCCCGCGACGCTGGGCCAGGAGAATTCGAGTGGTGACTGGCCGGCGACAAGCCGGATGGAAACGACGGGCGGAGGCGCGGCCGGCGCGGGACGCCACTCGAGGTTGGCAATCTGGGCCATGGCCGGCGCCGACGGCGAAAGCAGACAGACGCGAAGTTCCTGAAAGCCCCTGTTGAGGATATCAGGATCAGTCACCGGAATCCAGGCGAAAAGAACGCGGCCCTCCCTGCCATCGGCGCCGTCCTGGCCGTCCGGGTACGCGGGACTGTCCATGCCTGCGACGCCGCCGGGTGAGCCGGCAGCGCCGCCGCGTGTTCTGCCCGCGGGGACTCCGGGTCCGCCTTTCCCGCCCTCGCGATGAACGATCCCGAAAAAGCTCCAGGCCGGCGCCTCGATCTGAACCTGCCCGCCGAACCCGCCGGGTCCGCCACTGCCGCCAGTGAAGCCGCCTGGTCCCGACGGACCCCCGGCGGCACCGCCATTGCCTCCGCGTTTGGCATTGTTGTCGCCCGGTCCGGCGTCGCCGCCACCGCCCTGCGCTCCCGGCCCGGCCGAAATCCCGCTGCCTCCACGGCCGCCGTGACCACCCCGCCCACCGTCGCCGCCGTCGTAGGCAGGCTCCAGACGGATTGTCCCGGTGATGAGCACGTTGCCACCCGCCCGCAATGTCAACCGCGGCGCGGCGCGCGTCGTCCACCCGGGCGCCGTCCCCGGAAACTGGCCGGACAATCCGACATTTTGCCCGGTCGGCTGGTTGTCGAGTCCGGCGGCGCCGTCCATGCCGTCATTCCCCGCCGGCGCCTTGTCTTTCGGCGTTCGGGAAATCGTTCCATGAATGATGATATCGCCCTCGACGACGAGGGTCATGTCGCCCTGCAAATCGAGCGTGCCTCCGGACTCGATCAGGAGCGAATCGTACGTCGTCGTCGTGGGCGATTCATCCGTACCCAGCGGCACGGTGCTTCCGGGCGGCACGATCAAAGGATCTGCCCGAAGCGGCGGCACGAACGCAAACCCCAACGCAATCCCCCAAAGGCCATGGGAGAAACACAGGCTCGCTCGGCGTCTCATATCTTTCCGGAAAAGAAACCGGTCCCCTCCATCCGTTTCCCGCCGGTCTGTCAATCGCGGCCGAGGGACGCGCCGCCCAACGCGAGTACCCTCAAATCGCGTCGCGCAGTCCCTTTGGTCCCTTTCTGTCCCTTCCCAATCCTCATCGCACTGACGCGTCCAGGAAAGTTTTCACCGGTTGGCGCGATCCAGTTGTGCGAGCCACGCGTCGCGGCGGGCGGTGTCTTTTTCGGACTGGATGGAATCTCTCAGTTTGTTGACGGCGGCGTCGCGGCGGTTTCCCGCGGGCAAGCTGGCGGCCCAGGTGACCGCGGCATCGGCGTCATTGGCGAAATAGCGTGTGGCC
>CAZYHO010000224.1:0-7750 GCA_964647495.1 uncultured Akkermansia sp.
CTCAGCTCGATGACGACGTCGCGATAGACGCGGGCCTGTTTGTGGAAGTGCCAGAGAGCGATGGCGGAAATGCTGGCGGGGGCGCCGAGGTCGATCTGCACCCACTGCTGTCCTGGTCCAAGCTCGACGAAGTAGCCGTCGGCGCCGTCTTTTTCGGTGTCGGTGACGAGCGTCAGGTCGCCGATGGACGGGGCGGTGTCGCTGGAGGTGACTTCCTTGTCGGCGGAGAGGAGGGTGCTGCCTTTGGCGACGGCGAGCGTGAGGATCGGTTTGCCGACCGGTTCAAGGTTCTTGATGCCCGCGGCGGGCACCGGGGTGCCGACGAACTGGGCCTTGGGGAACTTGACCTTGAGATCTTCCTTGGTGGTGTCGGCAAACGCGGCGGCGGCGGCGATCAGGGCGATGGCGGCGGCCAGACCGGCCTGGGAACGATGAGACGGATGATGCATGGGTGGTGGTGTGTGTTGGAGCGGTCCGGAGGGATCAGACCGTAAACTCGGCGGGATCGAAGGTGATGGTTTTCTTCTCGGCGATCGACTGGTTGCACTTCAGGACCGTGACGCACGACTTGAAGGCTTCGGCGACTGGGCAGTTCAAATCTGTCTGACTTTTCCCGTCCAGGCAGCAATTCACGAAGTTTTCGATGTGCGGGGCGTGGGGGAGTTGATTGAGCACCTCGGGCAGCTCGTAGGCGCTGGAGGGTTTTGACTCGCGGGCGTCCACGGCGCCGGCCTTGACGCCGACTTTGGCAAGCCATTTGTCTTCGCGCCACCAGGGTTTGGGGGCTTGCCAGAATTTGTGGTGCACGGCGCCGGGGATGGCGGCGAGCGTGCCGGCGCTGATCAACTCATCGCCGTCCCAGGTGGCCGTGCTTTCGCGGTACACCTGGTTGTTCTTGAGGTCCTCGCCGATGGCGACGGAGGCCTGGTCGCCCATGAATTTCTCGAAGGCGCCCTGGGAGCTGGTGGTGGTGAGCACGGTGTACATGCAGCGGACGATGCGGCCGTTGAGGTTGTACTCATAAGTGACGATCACGTTGTCGTCGGTTTCGTAGAGCGGGCGCGCATCACCGTCGGGCATGAGCCCTTTGCCGTCATAGTAGTCGCGGCCGCCGACGGCGGTGACGCTGACCGGTGTGCTGCCGAGGAGCCAGTTGAAGAGGTCGATCTGGTGGGCGCCGAGGTCGGAGATCGCGCCGCCGCCGAACTTCTTGAAGAATCGCCAGTTGCGGAACTGGTGCATGTCCTCGTAGCCGAGGGAGGCGAGCACCTCGGGCGGGACCGGGTGGCGCCTGTGAAATCCGAGAGCCGGCTTGGCCTCGCGATTCCACTGGGCGTAGGCATGGGTGATTTCTCCGAGCAGGGACTTGCCGGTGAGGTTTTTGGCGGCGCCGGACGGGTCACCGATGATTTCGGCCTTCATCCGGAGGTAGCGCGGGTTGCTGCGGCGCTGGTGGCCGATCTGGCAGAGTTTTCCGGTTTCCTTCTGGGATTCGACCATCTGGCGGGCGGCCTCGATGGTATTGGACATCATCTTTTCGCAATAGACGTGCTTGCCCGCCTTGAGCGCCATGGTGGTGTACGGCTCGTGGAGGTAGTCCGGCGTGGCAATGAAGACGGCGTCGAGCGACGGCTCACCCGCGAGCAGCTCGCTGAGGTCGGTGTACCGGTTGAGCTTGGTGTCGGGAAAGAGTTTCTCGAAGCTGTTGGCGCGGTTGTCGAGGTTGAACTGCCAGGGATCCGCCATGGCGAGCATCCGGACCGTGCCGGAGTCGAGCAGATCTTTCATGGCGCCGAGCAGCGCTTCCCCCTGTGCGCCGCAGCCGACGAGGCAGACGTTCAACTGGCGGCTGGGTGCCTGGGCAAACGCGCCACCGCGCCCGAAAGTGACGGCGGCGGCCCCCACGCTCGCGGAGCGCAGGAACGTGCGCCGTGTCAGGCTGGAGGCGGGGGCGGCAGAGGAATCTGCGGCGGCAGGAACGGGATTGGCGGCGGCGGTCATGGCGGTCGACGGTGGATTGCGCTGAAACCCACTAGAATTTCGTGAGGCGCAGGCGGTTATGATCGATGAGGCAAAGGGCGAGCACACTGGCCATGGCGAAGAGGCCCAGCTGCTGGACGGCTTCGTCGTCGGGAAGGAGCATCTGTCCGAAGGCGAGGCTGAACCAGATGAGGGCGGAGAGAAGCCATCCGATCCGGTTGAGGAGCCCGAGCAGGATGAGCACGCCGGCCACGACCATGGCGTACGGGAGGGAGAGCAAAAACGGTTTGATGGCCCAGACAGGCAATTGGGTGTTGTCGAGCATGGTCTGGGCGATCGGCCACATCTTCCCATCGCCGAATCCTTTGTTGAGAGGCTCGATCTTGTCGCCCACCTCGACGGTGGCGCTCAGCCCGCTGGGGCCGATCCACGGCTGCAATCTCATGGCCTCCTGCCATGTCGCATTGCTCTTGCCCACGAAGAGCCCGGCTTTCTCCAGCCCGGAGAGCAGAAGCCGGCCGCCGATGAACAGGCGGAGGCCCCAGAAGGCGAAAGTGAGGTTCAGCGCAGGGCAGCACGCCTCCGGTCTCGAAGGGTTGGGGGTTTGATTGGGATCAGCCATGGGATGCAGTTGAGGAACAGAGAGGCACAACGTCAGCATGACCATTGTAAAATCCAGCGGATTTTGGCACTCTCAAGAATCCCCCTAGGGAAGACGGTGGTTTTGGGGATCAGAGGGCGGAGATCGGAGGTCAGAGGCCAGAGGTCAGAGGTCAGAGGTCGGTGTTCGGTGGATCGGTGCACGGTTCATGGTTCATGGTTCATGGTTCATGGTTCATGGTTCATGGTTCATGGTTCATGGTGCATGGTTCATGGTGCATGGTGCATGGTTCATGGTGGGGGCGAAGGTTGGCGCTCGCACGTCATTGTGCACCGGGCTTCGCGCTTTCGCTTGAAGGCGGGATTCCAACTCAACGGTTTTTTCCAGCCTTGGTCCCATAGGCCCATAAGTCCCCACTCCTTCTGATTGCGGATTCCCTCTTCCTTGATTTTGGGTACACTGGGCCGCCTATGACGCACACAGTTTTCTTCTGGCTTCGATCCGATCTGACCGCCGACGAGCATGCCGCCTTCGAGGCCGGGCTGCGCTCGCTGTTGGCGATTCCCGGCGCGACGCGGGCGCTGGTCGGCAGACCGGCGGCGACTCCGAAGCGCGATGTGATCGACGACAGCTACGACTGGGCACTGGAACTCGATTTCCCGTCGCTGGCGGCTCAGGACGAATACCAGGCGCATCCGACGCATGTGGCATTCGTCGAGGCTCACAAGGCGAAGTGGGGCCGCGTGCAGGTGTACGATTTCGAGTGGGTGTAGGGAGGCGCGGCCCGGCTCAGGGCATGGTCACGGATCCGGCGGGCGCTTTTCGGGGCCTCACGCGGGGTCCTGACCGTAGACGGCGTCGACGAGCGAGAGCGCCGGCGAGCCCGGCATGACGCCTGGGGCGATGCGGTTCAGGACGAAGCCGAAGCCGAGCCGGCGGTCCGGATCGCCGAACGCCAGGCTGCCGCCGGCGCCCGGGTGGCCGAAGGAGCGGTGGGACGGGCCGTAGTGGCGGCGGTATTTCCGGCCATCGGCCGCGACCGGATCTTTTTGAAACCCGGCGCTGAAAACGATCGGCATCCTGAGCACGAGGTCTGGACCGCCGGTCAGGGCGGACTCCGCGACGCGGCGCACGTTCTCCGGAAAGATCCCGGCTTCACCGGTCAGCAGGGCGTGGTAGAATTGCGCCAGACCGCGCGCCGATGCGAATCCGCCGAATGCGGCGTGCCCCAGGCGCCGCGCTTCGGGCCGGTTCATGCCGGATGTGGAATCGAGACCGCGCAGCGTGGCGAAGGCGCGGCGGGTGAGGCTGGCAGGATCGGAAAAAGCGTGGACAAACTCCTTTTCTTCAGGGCGTTGCTCGCCGCGTCCGGAGTGGACTTCGGCCGTGCGGGCATCCTCGCTTTCCGGGATGCCAATCCAGACGTCGAGGCCGAGCGGTCCGGCGATGTCGCGGCGCCAGACTTCCGCCAGTGGCGCGCCGCGGATCCGGCGGACGCATTCGTCGACGAGCGGGCCGAAAGTGCGCGGGTGATAACCGTGGCGGTTTCCGGGCGGCCAATGGGGAGTCTGGCGTTCGAGGGCGATCACGGCCGCTTCGTGGTCGAAGACGGAAGTTTCGACGTCGAGGGCGGGCAATCCGGCTTGATGCGAGAGGAGCTGGCCGAAGTTCACGTCGGCGGCGAGTTCCGGCCAGACGTGGTGCACCGGAGTGAGAATCGACAGATTTTCCCGCTCCAGGGCGCACAGCAGCGTGGCGGCGGCCGGCCCCTTCGTGGTGGACCAGACCGGGACCAATGTGGATTCGGACCAGTGCGGAGATTCGGCGGCGCGGGTCAGGCGGCCGCCGGCCAGGGAAACCAGCGGGCCGTCGTCCGACCAGACGCACACCGCGGCGCCGAATCCGCCGCCGCTGCTGCTGCCGCCATCCAGGAGGGCGCGGAAGACGGGTTCAAGCCTTTGGTTCATGGATTCCTGTCGATCAACGATTCGCAGGCGGTTTTCACGACCCAGCCGGAGGCCTCCAGGGCGCGGTGCGCTTTTTCGCGGCTCACGCCGGTCAGATCGATGACGATGCGCTCGGCGCGGTCGCGGAGTTTAACGTTGGAGGGGTTGAGGTCGATCATGAGATTGCCGAGAACCTTGCCTGTCCGGCTCATCGCGAGGGTGGTGAAGATATTGAGGACGAGCTTGGTGGCGGTGCCGGCTTTGAGGCGCGAGGAGCCGGTGAGCACTTCCGGGCCGAGGTTCGGGGCGATGACGTGATCCGGCCGAAATCCTTTGAATGTCTTCGCATTGACCATGGATTTCACGGCCGGATTGAAGCACAACAGCACAGTCGTGGCGCCGCGTTTCCCGGCCTCGGCCAAGGCGCCCCACACGAACGGCGTCCGCCCGCTCGCCGCGATGCCGACCACCACGTCACGGCGCTGGACTCGCCGGTGCGCGATGGCGGCCGCGCCCGCGCCCGGATCGTCCTCGGCGCCTTCGACCGCGCTCCACAATGCCTGCCGGCCACCGGCGATGATGCCCTGCACCTGCTCGCGCGGCGCGCGGAAAGTGGGCGGGCATTCGCTGGCGTCCAACACTCCGAGCCTCCCGCTCGTGCCGGCACCGGCGTAGTACAGATGCCCTCCGGCCTGGAACGCTTCGATGATGCGCCGGAGCACGGCGACGATCGCCCGCTTTTCCCGCAGGATGGCCGGGGGCACGCGGCTTTCTTCGTCGAGCATGAGGGTCACGGCCTGCGCGAGCGGCATCGTGGCGAGGCGTGTCGAGCGTGGGTTGCGCGCTTCGGTAGGCGAGCGATGGAGCGCCGCCGCCGAGGTCCAGGCGGGCGTGGCGAGCGAGGCGGGGACGCGGCGCCCGGCCGGCGGCGACGCCTTTGACCCGGCCGCCGTCGAGGCCACGTGGGATCGGGCGAGCGCGAGGGCGCCATCGACGCTGGCATGCGGCACACGCGTCACAACCGCATGCGGGAAGGCGCGGCGAAGGCGGCGGGCGACCGCGCGGCCAAATCCCGGATTCTTGAGAAGCACGCCGCCATTCAAAACGAATTGAACCCGCTGGCCGCGCCGGGCCAGTTTGCGGGTGCACGCCAGGGTGTCGGTGGCCAGCGTCTCGGCGGCCGCGGCAAGGATGCGGCGCGCGAGCGGATCTTTCTTTTCCGCGGCGCGGAAAACAGGGATGGCCAGCGCGGCGATTTCGGCCTTGCCCGCCTGCATCGACCAGTCGATCAAATCCTCGGGAGATGTAAGGCAGAGTGCGTCCAGCATGAATGCGCCGAGAGGCGGCCAGCGATCCGAGCGATCCGAAATCGCGGTCAGTTCGCGCAAGGCGCGCAGGCCGATGTCGCACGCGCTGCCGCGGTCGCCGATGATGTGGCCGCGACCGCCCACTTTCGCGGAGCGCCCGGCGGCGTCGATGCCGAAGCAGCACGATCCGGTGCCGCTCAGGACGAGCACACGGGCGGCGGCGCCCGGGATCGAGGGCGCGGCGGCGAGCGCCGTCTCCAGGTCGTTCGTCGCCAGACACGGGAGCCGCGGAAAAACCCGGGCGGCCGCGCCCCGAATGCGGTCGCGATCGGCTTCCGTGCGCGCCCCGGCCAGCCCGATCGCCATGCCGGCCAGGCGCGCTGTGGGGACCGGCAGCCGCGCCTTCACTTCGCGCAGCCGCCAGAGCAATTCGCGGTCCGACATGAGCCGGACATTCGAGGGGCCGAGTTCGAAATCGACCCGCTCGCCATCGCCGGCGCCCGCCACCGCCACCGTCGTCCGCGTGCCGCCGCCTTCGATCCCGAGCACCACCGGGGCGGTGAAGGCTCGTGGTCCGCTGTGGAAGACGGATGATATCGACATCGGCAAATGGCTGAAGGCTCGGCGCGGCAGAGTGCGAGGCAGATTTTCGGCGACAAGAAAAATCTGGCGTTTAGCTGTTGGTTGTTCGTCATTGGTCATTGGTCATTCGTCGTTGGTCATTCGGCGCATCCTTGGCCTGCCCCGCCTTCGATCCCTGCCCTCTGCCCTCTGAACACCGACCACTGACCTCCGATCTCTGACCTCTGGCCACTAAAAAAAGCACCCATGAACGCATCCGACACACAAGCCACCTCGGAGCCGAGTCCGACCCGGCGCCGTTTTCTCAAGTCCTCATCAGCCCTTGCCGCAGGAGGGATGACGCTCGGATTTCCGTCGGTGCTGCGGGGCGAGCCGGACGGATCGAAACTGAAGATCGGGCTGGTCGGGTGCGGCGGGCGCGGCACCGGAGCGGCGGCGGACGCGCTGGGCGCCGACAGCAACAGCGAACTCCACGCGGTGGCGGATGTCTTCGACGGAGCGGCCGACCGGGCGGTGAACGGATTGACCAACCAGTTCAGAGACCGCATCGACGTGCCGCGTGAGCGGCGGTTCATCGGGCTCGACGGATACAAGGCGCTGCTCGAAAGCGGTGTGGATGTGGTGCTGCTGGCGACGCCGCCCGGATTCCGGCCCGGCCATTTCGCGGCCGCGGTCGCCGCGGGCAAACATATCTTCTGCGAAAAACCGATGGCGGTCGATCCGGTCGGCGTGCGCTCGATCCTCGAGTCCGCCCGCCTCTCCAAGGAAAAAGGGCTCAGCGTCGTGGCCGGCTTTTGCTGGCGCTACTGCCGCAGCCGCCAGGAATTCTTCAAGGCCATCCACGACGGCGCGATCGGCGACATCGCCGCCTACTACGCCACTTACTACACCGGGCCGGTCAAACCGATGCCGCCCGCCAGCGCGCGCAAACCGGAGTGGAGCGACGTGGAATGGCAGGTCCGCAATTGGTATAATTTCTCCTGGCTCGGCGGGGACGGGTACGTCGAGCAGTGCATCCACAGCGTCGACAAAGTGGCCTGGGCTTTCCGCGACCAGCCGCCGCTGAGTTGCGTGGCCACCGGCGGGCGTCAGTTTGCCGCCGAAGGAGGCAACATTTTCGACCACATGACCGCGGTCTATGAATATCCTGGACAGGTCTTTGCGACCGTCGGGCAGCGCCAGATCCCGAACTGCTTCAGCGAGAATGCGGACTATATCCAGGGCACGAGGGGGAGCGGGCAACTGGCGCGCTCCGTGGCCATTCGCGGCGAGAAGACCCTGCGGTTCAGCGAGGAAAACGATTCGATGTACGCGCAGGAGCACCGCGATCTCTT
>CAZYHO010000225.1:0-7745 GCA_964647495.1 uncultured Akkermansia sp.
GATGCGGACGCGCTTCCGTTCATCGACGCGTTCCTGGGCCTGGCACCCGAATCCGGTTCTCCGTAGGGCCAATACCGTTCATTCGCGGTTCATTGAACCGTATCGGGCGCAGGGCGGCATCGGAGGTTTCATCCCTCGCCGGGCTCGAAGAGTTTTTGGCGAAGGAACGTGAAGGCGAGGGATTGCATGTAGGCTGTCTGGGCGTTGTCGGCGGCGCCGCCGTGTCCGCCTTCGATGTTTTCGTAGTAGAGGACCGGGTGGCCTTGGGATTCCATGAGGGCCATCATTTTGCGGGCGTGCCCGGGATGGACGCGGTCATCGCGGGTCGATGTAGTGAAGAGCACCGACGGATACGCGCCATCCGGCTTGACGTTGTGGTACGGCGAGAACTTGCGGATGAATTCCCATTCCTCCGGCTTGTCGGGGTCGCCGTACTCGGCCATCCACGAGGCGCCGGCGAGGAGGCGGTTGTACCGGCGCATGTCGAGCAGCGGGACCTGGCAGACGGCCGCGTGAAAGAGGTCGGGGTAAAGCGTGACCATATTGCCGACGAGCAGGCCGCCGTTCGAGCCGCCTTGAATGCCGAGGTGGCGCGGCGATGTGATGTTGCGGGCGATGAGATCGCGGGCGACGGCGGCGAAGTCTTCGTAGGCGCGGAGGCGGTTCGCCTTGAGCGCGGCCTTGTGCCAGCGCGGGCCGTACTCGCCGCCGCCGCGGATGTTGGCGACGACGTACACGCCGCCTCGCGACGTCCACGCGCGGCCGACACTCGCGCTGTAGGACGGCTGAAGCGCGATCTCGAAACCGCCATAGCCGTACAACAGCGTGGGGTTGCGGCCGTTGGCGGGCACGTCTTCCCGCGAGACCATGAAATACGGCACGCGCGTTCCGTCGGCGCTCGTCGCGAAATGCTGCTCGATGCGCAACCCGCTCGCATCGAAGAAAGCCGGCAGTGCCTTGAGCGGCTCGGGCGCCTTCCCGATTTCTCCCAGCGAAAGCGTGGTCGGTGTCAGATAGTCGGTGGCGGTGAGGAAATAGGCGTTCGATTCATCCGGATCGACTGGTGAAAGCCCGACCGTGCCGATGGCCGGCGCGCCCACCAGCGGTTGCGGCGTCCAGTCGTCTCCGCGCAGATCGATGACCGAGAGGCGGTTCTTCACGTCTTCGAGGACGTTGAGGTAGAGGTAGTCGCGTGTGAACCCGCTGCCGGCGAGCGAGGTGCGCTCGGTCGGCGTGAAGACGGTGCGGAAATCGCGTCGCCCCGCCAGGAAGTCGTCGAGCCGGATGACGAGAAGTGAGCCGGCGGCGTGAGTGTGACCGCCGACGGTCCAGTCGTCGCGTAGTTCGATCGTCAGCCATTCGCGGAAGGCGCGAGTGCCGGCGGAGTTGGGCACGTCGATTTTCGTCGGCTGGAAATCGGCATCGAGCAGGAAGACTTCCGAGTTGTAGAAGGCGATGGCGCGTCGGACGAAGTTGCGTTCGAAACCCGGCGAGTCCGAGTGCATGGCGGCGACCGACATGTCGGTCTGGCGGCCTTCGTAGATGAGGCGGGCGGATTCCAGCGGAGTGCCGCGTTTCCAGAGTTTGCAGAGCCTTGGATAGCCGGAGTCCGTCATCGTGCCCGGTCCGAAATCGGTCTGCACGAAGACGTGGTCGCGGTCGATCCACGCGGCGCTTCCCTTGGCTTCGGGGAGCGTGAAGCCGTCCTCGACGAAGGCTTTGGCGGCGACGTCGAATTCGCGGACGACACGCGCGTCCGCGCCGCCGCGCGACAGGCTGACCAGCGCGCGATCGTATGTCGGGCGGAGGAGTGAGGAGCCGCCCCAGACCCAGTTTTCCTTTTCGGCGCGGCCGAGCGCATCGAGGTCGAGGAGGATTTCCCATGAGGGATTCGCCTTGCGGTATTCGTCGAGCGTGGTCCGGCGCCAGATGCCGCGCGGGTTGGCGCGGTCGCGCCAGAAGTTGTAGTAAAACTCTCCGCGCTTGGAAACGCCCGCGATGCGCTCGTCCGAATCGAGGATCGCGAGCAGGTCACCGCGCAGCTTTTCGAATTCCGGATCGGCTTCGAGGGACGATTGCGTGGATTTGTTGCGTTCGCGCACCCACGCGAGCGCCTTTTCGCCGCCGACGTCCTCCAGCCACTGCCACGGATCTTCCGGTTCCGGTTCGGGATGAGGCGCGGGCGCGGTGGCACCGGCCGGCGGAGCGGGTGTCTCCTGCGCGGCGCCTGACATCGATCCGACTGTGGTCATGGCCAGGAAGCAGAGCATCCAGCCGGCGCGGCGCCAGCGGGATTGCCGGAGATGTGACGGGCATCGGGAAGTGGCTCGGGAAGCGGCGGATGAGCGGGCAATTGCGAGTGGCTTCATGCCTGCGCACCCTGCCCGGCATCCGCCCCGGCGAAACAGGAATGTGGCGCCTTGCGGTTGAAGGCCGGGGGAGACGGGGGATGATGCCATTCTTGAACGACGACCACATTGCCACCGAGGTGCTGGCGACCGACGAGCCGCATGCGCTGAGCGCCGCGGCCCGGCGGGCGGCGGACCGGCTTCTGGCCGGGGACGTGGTCGCGCTGCCGACCGAAACCGTCTACGGCCTGGCGGCGAACGCCCTCAATCCCGAGGCTGTCGCCAAAGTTTTCGCGGTGAAGGAGCGGCCGGCATTCGATCCGTTGATCGTGCACGTCCGGAATCTGGAGGCCGTCCGGGAAGTGGCGGACGTGCCGGTCGAGATCGAGGGCACGGTGAGCAAACTGGCGAACGCCTTTTGGCCCGGGCCGCTGACGCTGTTGCTGCCGAAGAAACCGGTGGTGCCGGATTTGGTCACGAGCGGCCTTCCGACCGTGGCGGTGCGTGTTCCGGCGCATCCCGTGTTCCGGCGCGTGCTCAAGGAATGCCGGGCGCCACTGGCCGCGCCGAGCGCCAACCGCTTCGGCCGCATCAGCCCGACGACAGCCGCCGCGGTCATGAAGGAGCTGAGCGGCCGCATCCCGCTTGTCCTCGACGGCGGCGCGTGTGCGGAAGGGATTGAGTCGACCATCCTGCGCGTGACACATGCCGCCGGCGCCCCCAAGCCGGTTCTCGAAATCGTGCGCAGCGGGCCGGTCACGCTCGAGAAGCTCAAATCGTTCGGCGTCGTCAAGAAGGCCGTCCGCCGCGGCACGACCGAGGCGCCGGGGCAGTTGGCGAGCCACTACGCGCCGTCCACGCCGCTGCGCCTGCTCGCGGAGGGTGAGGCATTTCGCCCGCAGCCCGGGAAATCGTACGGGCTGCTTTCCATGGACGGCGAGCCGCGCGACATGCGTCTCGACGACTTTCACGCGGTGGCGGTGCTCAGTCCGGGAAGCGGCAAACTCAGCGAGGCGGCCATCCGGCTTTTCGCGATGTTGCGCCAGCTCGACGAGTCCGGCGTCGACGAGATCATCGCCGAGCCCGTGGCCGAGCACGGATTGGGCGCCGCCATCATGGATCGCTTGCGCAAGGCGGCCGGGCGCGGCTAAGCGATTCATGAGCATGGTCCCGGCCCGCTTCATCCATCGAGTTTTCCGGCCGTGGCCGTGGCCGCGATCGCCGCGCATCGGTGCTCCGCGCGGCCCCGCCCCCAGCTTTCCGCCGAACGCATGAGCGAGCCGCCACCATCGACCGCGGTTCCGGTGAATCGCTGGTCCGAGACCGCGGCGGATCCTCGCCGGTCGGGCTGGCGGGATCTGCGGCGGATGGTGTCGTTCCTCGGCTGTCAAAGCGGGAGGCTCCTGCTCGGCGCGGCCGCGATCCAGGTCGCGACGTGGCTGCAGCTTCTGTCATCCGTGGCGGCGGGCGGGCTGGTAGACGGGACGCTGCGGCGTCCGGATGACGCCGGCAACGTGTGGGCGCAATGGCTGCGTCCGTGGTTGCGCTTCGACGACATCGACCACGTGGGAATCGTTCTGGCGGCGATCATGGCGTGCGTGGTGGCGGCGCGATATTTCGAGTACACGCTGTTCTTCGAGGCCGGCGAGCGCGCGATCGCCCGGTTGCGCGAGGCGCTCTTCACGCGGCTCGTGCGTCTGCCGATGGCTTTTTTCGCGCAGCGGCGGGTGGGCGACCTGGCGAGCCGCCTGCTCACCGACCTGACGCAGGTGCAGGAGCATTGGGTCAACGATCTGCGGCAGCTTCAGGCACACGGCACGGTGGTGCTCGGGAGCCTGGTGTTCATGGCCGTCACGTCACCGCGCCTTTGCGTTGTTTTTGCGGTGATCATTCCGGTCACGGTCGCGGGCGCCTTGCTGATCGGGAAACGCATTCGCCGCGAGGCGAAGCTGACCCAGACAAGGCTGGGAGAATCGGCGGTCATCCTGGAGGAAACGCTGCAAGGCATACAGCATGTGAAAGTGAATGCGGCGGAGGAGTGGGAGGCGGGCCGCTTCGGCGCGAGCCTGGAGCGGGCGCTGCGGCCGGCATTGCGAGGCGGCCGGCAGCGCGCGTTGTTCGTGTGCCTGGTGGCTGTTGTTCTGTTAGGCGCGTGGGTTTTTCTGATGTGGCACGGGTCGCGGTTGATCCAGGGCGCGGAGGGCCGGCCTCCGGAGCTGTCGCCCGGCGCGTTCACGACGTTCATGTTTTGCGTGGCCTTCGCGATGTCGTCCGGCGGCAGCCTGGCGGAAGTGGTGTCGCGGCTGCCGCGGGCGATGGCGTCGTCGGCGCGGGTGTGCGAGGTTCTGGACGAAGAGGTCGAGCCGGCCGACGGGACCGGAGAGCGGCCGGCGGGGCGGCTGCGCGGCGACGTGGAGTTTTCGGGCGTGTGGTTTGCGTACCCGTCGAGGCCTGAGGAGCCGGTGTTGCGGGGGATCGATCTCGCGGTGCGGGCCGGCGAAAAAGTGGCGCTGGTCGGGCCGAGCGGAGCGGGCAAGTCCACGCTGGCCGCGCTCGTCTGCCGGTTGTTCGACCCGCGGCAGGGCAGCGTGCTGATCGACGGGCGGCCGGCGGTTTCGTATCCACTCACGTGGTTGCGCGATCAAATGGCCTTTGTGCCGCAGGAGGTGCTGCTTTTCGGTGGAACGGTCGCCGAGAATATCGCCTACGGAAAACCCGGAGCGCCGCGCGATACCATCCGGGATGCCGCCGCGCAGGCTCGCGCGCTGGATTTCATCGAAGCCTTGCCGCAAGGGTTTGACACGCCGGTCGGGGATCGCGGGTCGCAGCTTTCCGGAGGCCAGCGCCAGCGCCTGATCGTCGCCCGCGCGATCCTCCGCGATCCCGCCATCCTGATCCTCGACGAGGCCACAAGCGCGCTGGATTCGCAGAACGAAAGCCTGATCCAGGAAGCGCTGGACGGCGTGATGTCGAGCCGCACATCGTTCATCATCGCGCACCGGCTGAGCACGGTGCGGCGCGTCGACCGCATCGTGGTGTTGGACGCCGGCCGGGTGGTCGAGACCGGAACGCATGCCGAGCTGCATGCGCTGGGCGGCGTGTATCGTGAATTGTGCGATCACCAGTACTTCGATCCCGGGGGCGCGAACCCGCCATCGGAAGCGCGCGCATGACGGCACCGGCGGCAACCACCAGGCGCTCGCGATGGCGCCGCTCTTGGCGGCGGCCTTACGAGGTCATCGTGACCGTTGTAACGGCCTTGTATTTCGCGGTGTGCGGGCTGCTTTACACCGTGGTGGGCACGGTCGCCGCCGCCGTGAGCCCCGGGCGCGCCGGGCGGTTGCGCGGGCGGCGTGCGGTGAGCGCCGGGCTTCGCTCGTTTCTGCGGCTGTGGAGCTGGAGCGGGCTGGTGACGATCGACACCGAAGCGCTGGATGTCTTGCGCGGCCAGCGCGGCGTGATCATCGCGCCGAATCACCCGTCGATTCTGGACGCGGTTTTTGTCATGGCCCGGTTGCCGGAGGTGGGCTGCGTGCTCAAGGCCGGCCTTCTCCGCAGTCCGTTCATCGGTGGCGGCGCGCGCTGGTCGGGTCATATCAGCAATGACGCCGGCGCCGGCATGGTGCGGCAGGCGGCCGCGGAACTGGCCGCGGGAGGCCAGCTTCTCGTGTTTCCCGAAGGCACGCGCACGCTGCCCGAGGCCACAGGCGTCAACGCCTTCAAGGGAGGTTTCGCCCTCATCGCGCGCACGGCCCAGGCGCCGGTCCAGTCGGTCGTCCTGCGTTCCAACGCGCGCGTTCTCGGCAAAGGGGGGCCGCGATGGAGGATTCCCACCTACCCGCTCGTCTTTCGCGCCCAGCTCGGCCGCCGGTTCGACCCGCCCCCGCCCGGCACGGACGTCCGGCCCTGGATGGCCGAGGTCGAAGCGTACCTCCGCGCCGAAGTGACCTCATCACGTAGGGGAAAAGGCTGACACCCACTCTTCGATTCCGACTGGCGACTATTGCCGCGACGAGGCGTCGCTGCCACCACGTCGGCGAATCAGGGCGCTACCGCCATGCTGGCATACTTTACATTTGGTCCGACCAAACGCATACTACGCCAGCATGATCCCAGACCCTTTTGGCGCGATCGCATTGAGGCGGCTTGGAAGGAAGCGCCGATCGCCTGGCTGTCCGGCGTGCGGCGCACCGGCAAGACCACGCTCGTTCGCGACCTCGGCGATGTGCCTCTTCCGTTCGTACTATCCCAAGGGACGAAACTACTTCGTCACACCGCTGGAGGGCCCGAGCTACGCCAAGCGCTTCGGCAAACTGGAAGTGACCGTCTGCGAGCCGGACGCGATCGACGTCTGAACCACCGAAGCGGTTGCCGTGTGGGTGGCATCGACGCCTCGTACTGCTCTCCTCCAGAGCGAGGGGCCGGCTCAACGCCGCATCCAGATCGTCGTCGTAGTCGATGCCCAAAGCCGCCGTATCCTCGTCCCACACCAGCTTTTCCACAGCGTCGTCCACCCCACTGCCGAAGGCGGTGACGGCACTGCGCTGGCCGAGGACGTTCACGATTGACGCCATACACCTTTGGCGCCCGCCGTGTCCAGCAAATTGACAACCGTGACGCTGGCCTCCGGCCTGCGCGCCCAATGGGCGTCCCCGCCTGTTGAAACTGAGAATCTATTGGGTTCAATCAGACACAATCCCATAATCCACCAATTTCCCATCCTTAAATGCAACTACCAATTGATCACCTATGCAAGACAGGCTTTTACTACATTGATTGTCTTCATAGGTCAATTTCCGGGAACTGTAGCCCCGGAGGTCTTTGTAATGTTCAGTGAACAAGGGGAGCAATGGTGATAATCCGTGGCGGAATAGGACAGCCAGTTGCCTGTTTCGTCGGTGTATATGTCCCTGGCATCATCGGTGCCACCGGAGACCGGGCGGGCGGATACGGGAAGCCTCTCGGGGAAGGCTGCATTACTCGTGGCGCACCGCCCGGAAATGGCGGGCCGGCTGGCCGGTCAGGGAATAGAGTCGCGTGATCTGATAGTTCAGGGATGGATCGAGGCCGGAAACGACGACGGATTGCCCGTCCTGACTGGTCAGCCATGATTCGGTATGAAACAATTCGTCGCCACCGATGGTCGCGTTGTTGAAGTTCCCGGCGAACGCCGAGCCGCCGACCTCGATGCAATGGAGAGAAGGTGGACACCCACTTTTCAATCCACCCTGTTACCATCCGGGAACGGGGAGAACTGCCGGGATGTGCCCAAGGGAAGTCAGTTTCATGCGGCGGCCTTCGCGCTATGCGGGCGCGGCGGTGGCCGGCGCGGGCGTGGGCGTGGGGCTGTTTTCGCCGAGCGGCGAGCCGTACGGGAGATCGTCCGGGAGGTCGACG
>CAZYHO010000226.1:0-6539 GCA_964647495.1 uncultured Akkermansia sp.
ATGTCGAGCATAAGCCGCCCACCGTGGCGCATCCTGGCCGCACGGCAATCGCAGACACCCATTCGCCCTCTCGCTCCCGCCAAAAGGGAAAACCGCCCCCACCAAACGCTGGCCGCACCGCGGCGCGAATTGTTCGTAAATCCTGAATATCGGGACCGCCGGAAAATCGTGATCCGCCCATAATGTGTCTGTCACCTTAGGCGTTTCCACTCCGCAGTGCACCTGTCACCCTGCGGAGAACAGTTCACAGTTCATGAATATCAACATCACCGGAAGATCGCCGCATGCCTATAATTTGTCTGTCACCATGGGCTCGGCTCCGCGGCGAATTGTTCATTAATCCTGAATATCGGGACCGCCGGAAAATCGTGATCCGGCCATAATGTGTCTGTCACCATAGGTGTTTACGCTCCGCAGTTCACCTGTCACCCTGCGGAGAATAGTTCACAGTTCATGAATATCAACATCACCGGAAGATCGCCGCATGCCGATAATTTGTCTGTCACCATAGGCTCGGCTCCGGCGTCCGCCGGGCGGCCGTCGTGCGGCAGGTTCGGAATCCCCGGGAATCGGATCTGGGACCGACGCCCATGGATCCGGCCCTGCGCCTTCAGTCGAGCTGGCCCATCCTGCCGAGCTGGTACTCATCGAACGCCTCCTGGATTTCGGCGCGGCTGTTCATCACGAACGGGCCGTGGCCGACGACTGGTTCGGGGATCGGCTCACCTCCCATGACGAGCAGTTTTGCGTCCGATGTCGCTTCGATTTTGATACCGTTTCCGCTGCGCGCGAAGATCACGAGATCGCCCTCATGGGCCGTGCGCTCGCCAGGAACGGCGACGTCCCCGCTCAAGACGAAGAAGGCCGTGGTGTGTCCGTCCGGCATGGGCAGATCCGCCGGTCTGCCCGAGCGCAGGTTCACGTCCCACAAGTTGATGGGGGTGAATGTCTTCGCCGGGCCTTTTTGTCCGGCAAACTCACCGGCGATGACACGCACGGTTCCGGCAGCGCCTGGCAGGGCCACGGAGGGAATCTGCGCGTCGAGCAGTGTCTGGTAACCGGCTTTTGCGCTTTTGTCCTTCGCGCGCAGATTCACCCAAAGCTGCGCCATTTGCAGCGTTCCGCCCTCGCGCGTGAATTCGCCGGAGTGGAATTCCTCATGCACGATTCCGTTTCCGGCCGTCATCCACTGCACGTCTCCGGGGCCGATTTTTCCGCCGCCGCCGCTGGAATCGCGGTGTTCCAGCTCGCCTTGATAAGCCACCGTGACCGTTTCAAACCCTTTGTGCGGATGCGCGCCCACGCCACGCTTTCCGCTCCCGGGCGGAAACGGATACGGCGCGGCATAGTCAAGGAGCAGGAACGGGCTGAGTTCACGTCCCAGGCCGTTGTAGTCGAACACCGAGCGCACCGGAAAGCCGTTGCCCACCCAGTGCATGTCGGAACTTTGGTGGATGCGGAGCAGTTTCTTCACTGTCATCGCCGTCGTTGTTTGATTGTCGGGTGTTGTTTTCATGGCGTCATCCTTGCGTGGCGCCGTCTCGCGCGAAAATACTTTGTGGCTTCGCTGAGCATACCTGAAAGGTTGCCGTGGTGCCGCGCGCATTCATTTTGCCGCCTTTACCGCGGCGAGGAATTGTTCCGTGAAGGGGGAGTTGTTTTCCTTTCGGCGGGCGGCCCCCACGACAATCGGCGGCGGCGCAGGTTGCAAGGGACGCACTTTCAGCCGCGGTCCGGCCAGACAGTCGAAACGTTGCGACACGAGTGCCACGCCGCGGCCCGCCTCGACTGCCGCAATGAGGCTGGTCACGCTGTCATGCTCCTCCACGATTCGCGGCGGATTCGGAAACGGCGCGAACAGTTCCGCAATCCACGCATGGTGTTCCGGGTAATCCGCCAGCGTGAACGCGATGAGCCGCTCCTGGACAACCTCCTTCAACCCGACACGCCGCGCCCGCGCCAGAGCGTGGGAGGGATGGGCCGCCAGAGAAACCGGATAACGCCGAAGCTCATCGAACTGAAGCCCGGCCATCACCTTGTCGGACACCTGAACCAGCAAGGCCACGTGCAGCTTCCCGTCGCGCAATCCGCGCAGCATTTCCTGCGTCGAAAGATCGTGCAACTGGACGCGCACGCCCGGGCTGGATTCCTGAAAATGGCGCAGCGCCTGTGGCAGCAATTCCACCGTGAGCGACGGCGCATAGCCAACGTGGATTTCACCGTGCTCGCCGTTCGCGGCCGCCTTCGCCGTTTGCACCGCCTGCACCGCGCGTTGCAGCACCGCACGCGCTTCAATGAGAAAAACCCTCCCCGCCTCAGTCAGCCGCACCGCCTTCGCCCCGTGCTCGAACAGCGCGATGCCCAGCTCATCCTCAAGATCGCGGATCTGCCGGCTCAAGGGCGGCTGGGAAACGTTCAGCCGCGCCGCCGCCCGCGTGACGTTCTCCTCTTCGGCTACGGCTACAAAATAACGCAGGTGGCGGAGTTCCATGAACCGAGCATACCGCATTGGCATGGTCAGCCAAGCAACAAGGTCTTTCCCAACCAGCCGCGCTTTGGCCAGGCTGCGCACCTTCCCAATCGAACCAACGGGAACCCAAACCAAAACCAGAAAGATAACTCCTATGAGCACGATTCAAGAAAAAGTCATGATCAACCCGAACGACACAACCATGCTCCTGATCGACCATCAGAGCGGTTTGTTCAACCTCGTGCAGGACATCCCGGTGGCCGATTTGCGCCGGAACGTCACCGCGCTGGCGAAGACCGCCACGTTGTTGAACATCCCCGTCATCACTACCGCATCGGTGCCGGATGGTCCGAACGGTCCGTTGATTCCCGAAATCCATCAGCTCGCGCCCCACGCGAAATACGTCGCCCGGCAGGGGCAGATCAATGCCTGGGACATGCCGAATTTCGTGCAGGCCATCGAGGAAACGAAGCGAAAGACCTTGGTGATCGCGGCGACACTTACAAGTGTTTGTCTGGCGTTTCCGACGGTGTGCGCGGTGGCGGCGGGTTACAAAGTGTATGCCGTGGTGGACGCCTCGGGCAACTGGAGCCGGATGGCCACCGACCTGACCATCGCGCGTATCACACAGGCAGGCGCCATCCCGATCGATACGCTCGCCGTCATCTCGGAACTCCAGCAAACGTGGAATCGCCCGAACGCGCTGGACTTCGCGAACATCTTTGCCGACCACATGATGCCGGATTACAGGCTCCTGATCGAGAGCTACGGCAAGGCCCAGGAAGTCGTCACGAAGGGACCGGAAACCAAACTGGACGCAGTGAACGGTTGAAGGGGGGTGGCCGGCGGCGTTGGCGAGTGGATGACCGGCAGGCCCCGCGAGATCGAACTCCCCCTCACTGCCGAATCGTGCGAACTCGCCGGTCATGTGCAGAGCCCCTGGATCGATAAAATCGATCCACATGGAGGCATAGTTCCTCGATGATCAGGCTATTCTTGATGCGGTCCTTTCGGACTTCGCGCATCCGCGAACGTGGTTGTTGCGCTCAGTTGTTGCAACACGCGGACGAAGCTTCGTCGATGGCCTTCTCGACGGCTTCACGGGTTTGTCCGGTGCGCTTCTGAATGCGGCCCAGCAGTTCCTCGCGCTTGCCTTCGACGTATTGGAGATCGTCGTTCGTGAGCGTTGCCCATTTCTGCTGCAATTTGCCTTTGACGATGTTCCAATCACCTTTGATTTCGAGTGTGTTCATATTGTTGTTGTGGGTTTTGTGTTTATTATGTAGATCGACAAGATGCTGCTTTAGCGGCTTCATCGACCCGGTATGAGTATGGAATCATACTGATGATCGGGCCAATACCTTCTGGTGGCCGCCGCCATAGCCGCGAGCTATCCGCGCGTGAGTTTCCAGGCTGAATCGATACTCGACCGAGACCGAATGGACTTTATAAACCCGGCGGCTTAGCTTCCGGTGCGGCTCGGCCATACTTCCAGCAGCACCTTGGTCATGGTGAGGGCAACGGGACCGAGGATGAGACCGGCCGGCCCAAACAGTATCACACCGCCGATCACGGACACGAAAACGGGAATGGTGTGCAATTTCAACCGGCTCCCCACGAGCATGGGGCGAAGCAGATTATCGACGGTGCCGACGATAATACTGCCCCATGCGGCGAGAATCAACGCCTTACCCCAACTGCCTTCCAGCGCCAGGTAAAGCGCCGCTGGAATCCAGACAACAAAGGCTCCCAGAACCGGCACCACGGCAAGTAAAGCCATCACGACCCCCCAAAACAGCGGTGCGGACAGCCCCAGCCACCAAAACATCAGCCCGCCCAACAGCCCCTGCACAGAGGCGACCACAAGTGTGCCGGAAATCGTGGCATTGATCGTATCGCTGACCCGGCTAATCATGCGGTCCATCTCCGCTTCCGTCAGTGGCGACGACACACGAAGCAAATGGAGAGCCGCGTCGCGGTCCCGCAGGAAAAAGAAGAGCAGGTAAAAAACGAGGCAAACGCCGATGACCTGAGTTACGGAGCCCTTCACGATCACTCCGGCGATGCCTGTCAGCCAGTTGGTGAAGGAATTGACGGTGCCGGGCAAGTCGATGTTTCGCTCGATCGCTTCAGCGAGCGGCGCGAGGCGCGGCTGCGCCTCGATGGCGTGCCGCCATTCGCCTGAGTTGACTTTGGCCTCGATGAGTTGCGCTCCTCCAGCGGCCTGCAAAGCGAGTCGCTGCCCGACGAATGTCGCCGGGACGACCACGATCAGTCCGATCACCACCACGGAAACCGCCGCCGCCAGACTTCGGCGCTTGATCTTCGCTTCCAAACGCCGTTGCAAGGGCGTGAACAACACCGCCAGCGCCAACGCCCAGACGAGCGCGGGCAGGAACGGCTTGGCTATCCGGTAGCAGATGTAGATGCCGAAGGCTGTCGCCGCCATCAACACGATCGTCTGGACATGAACGCTCGAAATCCAGCCATGCCCGCCAGGAGCCACCAAGGGCTTGTTTTCCGGTGTGCCGATCTTTCCACCGCTGCCGGTTGAGGGCTCGAAATGATGGATGACCTCGCTCATGGTGAATGCCGTGCGGTCCATGGAAGGACGGGTTCTCGGCAGATTCTCGATTCTGAGATACAAATCGCCTCACGGCATCGTCGATCGCCAATGCCTCCGAAAGCGTGGCCTATAGCCAAAAGCTATCCGCCGAGGCGCGGCGTCGGCTTGGGTGCCGTCGGCTCTCCTGATTGTTGAAATCGCCGATAGCTTTTGGCTATCGGCGCCCCATACTGAAAGAATGGAACTTCGTCACCTGCGGTATTTCGTTGCCGTTGCTGAGGCGTTGAGCTTCACCAAGGCCGCCGCCAGACTCCGGCTCGCCCAGCCTTCGCTCACTCGGCAGGTGCGCAATCTTGAGGACGAAATCGGTGTGCGACTGCTCGATCGCTCGAACAACCAGGTCACGCTGACCGAGCAAGGCCGGCGGTTTCTTTTCGACTCAAAGAGGATCCTCGCGATGTGCGCCGAGAGCGTTTCCTCCGTCCAGCAAATGGGGCAGGAAACGAACTCCCATCTCAATATCGGCTATGTCGCGAACGTCCACTACGGGCTGCTGCCGGCCACCTTGGGTGCGTTCCGAAAACTCTGGCCACACGTCGCGCTCAACCTCCATGACATGCGCAGCGCCGGGCAATTGGAAGCACTCGACGCCCACAAGATCGACCTCGGCTACATCGGTTTGCGCCCTGCGCTAGCCGGCCACGATATGCTCTTTGAATGTATCGCGCACGACACAATGCTCGTCGTCCTGCCAGCCCGCCACCCACTCGCTCAGCGAGCGAAAATCAAACTCCTCGATCTCGCGCCCCAATTCTTCGTCGGCATGTCGCCGAAGTTTCATCCGGGCGAGCGGGAATGGCTGATCAAGACCTGCCAGAACGCGGGATTTACCGCCCGAATCCTGCAAGAGGCTGAAAGCGAGTCCGCCGCCATCAAATTCGTCGCCGACGAACTGGGGGTCGCCTTGCTGCCCGAACAAATAGCAGGACTGCCTCACGAAGGCGTCGTGTTCCGCCCGCTCTCACCCTCGCTCCGTCGCGAGTCGACCATCGCCTGGCGCTCCGATAATCCCTCTAAAGCGCTTCACGACTACATCCAGATCGTGAAAGCTCTTTCGCACCCTATGTAAGAGGCGGCGTTGCTACCGGTACCGTGTTCGCGGCGGGTGCCGCCAAAATGAGATCGTGAACCGCCAGCGAAAAAGGCAACGAAGTTGTTGACGACACGCTGGGAAAGCGCTTCGATGCACGAATCGAAGACGGAGAGGTCCTCGTTAAAGACGACCTCGCTGAATGACGCTTCACCACCACACCCCCGCTCATTCCCACCACCTGCTCTTATGCTGCGCTACGCCGTCATATTCATCATCATCGCGCTGATCGCCGCCGCCCTCGGATTCGGCGGTCTCTCGGGCACCGCTGCCTGGATCGCCAAAGCCTGTTTCGTTGTCTTCCTCATCCTGGCGGTCGTATCCTTCCTTAAAAAGAATACCTGACGCCCCCG
>CAZYHO010000226.1:6639-7734 GCA_964647495.1 uncultured Akkermansia sp.
CGGTTTTTGTTATGTCCAGTTTGAATCATTTGAGCCGGCGGGAGCGTGAGGTGATGGAGATTCTCTTTGGGTTGGGTGAAGGGACGTTGAGCGAGGTGGGGGCGCGGATGGACGAGGCGCCGACGCGGCCGGCGCTGCGGTCGATCGTGACGATCCTGATGGACAAGGGACATGTGGTGACCGGCGGGAAGCGGGGGCGGGAGTACGTGTATCGGCCGATGCGGCTGCCGGCGAAGGAGGGGGCGGCGGCCTGGCGGCGGGTGGTATCGACGTTTTTCGGCGGCTCGGTGAAGGACGGGCTGGCGGCGTATCTGGCGGATCCGGCGGTGACGGTTTCGCCGGAGGAACTCAAGGAAATCGAATCTCTCATCCGCGCCGCACGGCGCCGGGCACCCCGGTCATGATCATGAAAGACTTCTCTCCATTGATAAGCGGATCCTGACCAACGGCAGCTACGGGATGGCAATGCGTGCGACGGAAAAACTGACAGAATGAGAGAATGTCGGCGCGATGAGGTGGCGAACGGCACGACTCACATGATAGATATTTTGCGGATGAAGATGCCTGATCCTTTGCAGCGGATCCGCGGGCCGCGCGGGTTCCGACGTCGACATCGTTCCTGAAGATGAACATCTGGAAACGCCTCGTACTGATTGGCACGCTCGGCGCCATTGCCGGGATTGTTGTGATCTCGCTTGACCCGGTGAACAACACGATCCTGAAGCTCGCCTTGGCGGGTTGTATTGCAGGAGCGTGGATCGGGTGCGTTATTCTCTCGTGGAAGAACAGGCTCTTGAGGAGGGCGGCACTGATTCTGCCGGTGCTGGCGGCCATTCCGTTCATCCTCCCAGGTGGCAAAATCAATGCCGATGAACTCAGGCAGAATTATGTGCGGCGTGTGACCCGGTTCGAACCTGGTTATACACGGCCGGCCGGAACCACGGGCACCGTTCAAGAAATGGATTACGGAGATCTGGCGCCCGGAGATCTTGCTGTGACAGCCAATGGGGTGCACATGCTCGTCTACGCCGGCGATGGACGATGGATTCAAGCGGCTCCGGGAATTGGAGCCGTTGTAACACTCGACGGCCGCAC
>CAZYHO010000227.1:0-7630 GCA_964647495.1 uncultured Akkermansia sp.
GATGTTGCCGAAGTCGTTGCCGCGGTTGCGGGTGAAAACAGCGACGAGAAAGACGCCGAGCAGGGATCCGAAGGTGTACCCGAGAATGCCGAGCACGAGCGGGATGATGCGCTCCTCAGGGTGCATGGACATGTAGTAGGCGGTGGCCACGCCGACCCCGATGATGAGCACGGCAAAAAACACCGTCGCCCACCGGAGCATGGCCACGCGCTGCGACTCGCTCAGGGTGGCTTCACGCCCGCGAAAGAGGAAATCCTTGCAGCCGCTGGTCGCCATGGCGTTGAGCGCTGTGCTCAGCGACCCCATGGCGGTCGCCAGCACGCCGGCGGTGACGAGCCCGCGCAGACCGGCCGGCATTTCGTGGAGGATGAAATACGGGAAGACCTCACGGCCCTCCCTGGGCAGGTCCGCCGGGGCATTCGTGGCGTAAAAAACGCTGAGCATGATCCCGATCAGCACAAACGCGCAAACGACCGGAAGATCGACCACGCCCGACATGATCGTGGCGAACATGCTCTGGCGCTTGTTGCGCGCGGTGAGCATGCGCTGCACGGTGTCCTGATCGATCCCGTGGGTCGCCAGGGTGACGAACGTGCTGCCGATCAGCGCCGTGTAGAGGGAATACTCCTCGCGCAGGACGCGCATCAGCCAGCCGCCGACGCCCTCGCCCTCGCGCATCGGGAGCAGGGTCTCGATAAAGACAGGCGGTTGGAGCTGCGCGGTCACCGAGCCCCACCCGTCCGGCAGGCGGCCCAGCAGATACCAGATGGCGAAACCCAGCGAGGTGACCAGCACGCCGACCTGGATAAAATCAGTCCAGATCACCGCCTTGATTCCCCCGATGGACGTGTAGATCGCCGTCAGGATGGTGACGCCGACCACAGCGGCTGTGTACAGCCAGAATTTTTCCTGCGGCGAGGCCGGGCGGCCCTGGATCATCTCCATGGCCAGGACGAGGATGATGGCGGAAACGTAAAGCCGTGTGCCCATGGCGAGCACTCGCGTCACGATGAATGTCAACGAGGCGAAGATCCGCGTGCGCGCCCCGAACCGTGTCTCCAGGTACTCGTAGATGGAGGTGACGCCGTGCCGGTAATAGACCGGGATAAAAATGACGGAGACCAGGATGCGCGCGAGGATGGTGCCGAGAACGAGCTGGGCGTACGTCCAGTTGCGCTTCGCAAACCCCTCGCCAGGCGCGCCGAGAAAAGTGGCGGCGCTGATTTCCGCGGCCAGAATCGAGGCCAGCACCGCCCACCAGGCGATGTTGCGGTCACCGAGCGCAAACCCGTGCACACTGCCACTCTTGCTCCTCTGGGAGAGCCCGATGGTCATGATCGTCGCGAAGTACGCGAGGAGAACCAGGGCATCGAGCAACCAGGATGACATGCGGATTCAGACCGGGATTCTTCAATGGGGACTGGCGGCCGGGTCGGGGGCGGAGGCGGCCCCGGGCGCCCGGGTCAAAACGTCACGACTTGCCGCATGTGCCAGCCGCCGGAACCTCTCCGGCCACCAGGGCCAGCGCCTTGTCATAGCTGCAATTGTCCAGAAAGTGGCGGAGCCGCGGCGGCGCCGCACTTCCCAGCCGCTGAGCGACATCTCCGATTCGCTCCGAAACCGAGCGCAGCGCCGCCAGATGATCTTCGGGATCCCGGTCTCGCCACGCATGGTCCGCGATCACGCGCCGCCGCTCGCGCAGCGCCACCTCCAGTTCGGCCAGTGCCTCCATCCGCCCAGCCTAGGCGGGTCCCGGAAAATCCGCAAGACTTGCTTAATTGTTCCTGATCATTTTCGCCAGTTGCGGTTTTTCCCGGTTTCGTTCGAGGTTCGGTTGTGCCATGTTGTCCCGGAACCGCCACCGCCCTCTCTCCGTGGAGTGGAAACTCCTCGCCGTCTCGTTGAGCGGACTGGCCGCCCCGCGACGGAATGCCATCCAGCCACCCGAGGACCGGACCATCGACCAGAAAATCCAGGCCGCGCCGATCGCGCCGCCCGTACCTGCCGCGCCGGCCGCCGCAGCCGCACCTGCCGCACCTGCCGCCTTGCCAGACAGAAACCGAGCAATCGCAGGCCCTGTCCAAATCCGCGAATCAATAAGATTCTCTAATCATCACTCCGATTTGCCTCCAATTGCCTCGTTTTAGCTGTTTTTTTAATCGACATCCGGCGACTGGTTATTACTTTGATATGTGTTGACCGGGGGAAGGAAGATTTCCTTGAATCACGGTCATTGCTGCGATGAAAGCACTCATACTGGCCGCGGTTCGGTTTTACGCGTCTTCGATCGGCAAGAAGATCGTGGTGGCGCTGACGGCACTGGGGCTGATGGCGTTCCTGGTCGGGCACCTGGCGGGCAACCTGTTGGTATTCAATGGGCCGGATGCGTTCAACGCATACGCCGCGAAGTTGCACGACCTCGGGCCGCTGCTCTGGGTGGCGCGGATCGGCCTGCTCGGGCTGGTCGGCATGCACATCGTGGCCACGCTGCAGCTCGCGGCGCAGAACCGGGCGGCGCGGCCGGAGGGCTACGCGGTGGAGGCCACGCTGCGGGCGACGCGCTCATCGCGGCTGATGGTGCTGACCGGCGTGACGATCCTGGCCTTCGTGCTTTACCACCTGCTGCATTTCACGGTGGGCAATCTGCACGGTTTTTACGATGAGAACGGGGCGTACCGGCTGGCCGACGGCCGCATGAACGTGTACAAGATGGTGGTGACGGGGTTCGGCGAGTGGTTCAACTCGGTCTTTTACGTGCTGGCGATGGGGCTGCTCTGTTCTCATTTGAGCCACGGGTTTTCCAGCGTGTTTCAGACGCTTGGCCTGACCACGCCCAGGACGCGAGCCCTGATCCATTCGGCGGGCTGGGCTTTTGCGATCGTCATCTGCGGCGGCTTCTCCTCGATCCCCGTCGCCGTGCTGTCAGGCTATTTGAAATAACCGCGAATCACACGCCCGCTTCTGTCATGACATCGATTTCCCGTCAAAGCGACACCCCTGACGCCTGCATCCCCTCCGGGCCGCTGGCCATGAAGTGGTCGCGCCACAAGCGGGACTCGCGGCTCATCAATCCCGCCAACCGGAGGAAATACCATGTCATCGTCGTCGGCAGCGGTCTGGCCGGAGCGGCGGCGGCGGCCACCCTCTCCGAACAGGGATACCGGGTGTCGTGTTTTTGTTATCAGGACAGCCCGAGACGGGCGCATAGCATCGCGGCCCAGGGCGGCATCAACGCCGCCAAGAACTATCAGAACGACGGCGACTCGGTGTACCGCCTGTTTTATGACACGGTCAAAGGCGGTGACTTCCGTGCGCGCGAGGCCAACGTGTACCGGCTTGCCGAAGTCAGCGCGAGCATCATCGACCAATGCGTGGCCCAAGGCGTGCCGTTTGCGCGCGAGTACGGCGGGCTGCTGGCGAACCGGAGCTTCGGCGGGGCGCAGGTGAGCCGGACGTTTTACGCGGCCGGTCAGACCGGCCAGCAGTTGCTGCTTGGCGCGTACCAGGCGCTGGAGAAAGAGATCGCGGCCGGCGGAGTGAAGATGTTTTCGCGCACGGAGATGCTCGACCTTGTCGTGGTCGACGGGCATGCCAAAGGTATCGTGACCCGCAACATGGTGACCGGCGCGGTGGAGGCCCACGCCGGAGATGCCGTGCTGCTGGCCACCGGCGGCTACGGGAATGTCTTTTTCCTGTCGACCAACGCGACGGGATGCAATGTCACGGCGACGTGGCGCGCCTGCAAGCGCGGCGCCCTCTTTGCCAACCCATGTTTTACGCAGATCCACCCGACCTGCATCCCGGTATCCGGCAGTTATCAGTCGAAACTCACGCTCATGTCCGAATCCCTGCGCAACGACGGACGCGTGTGGGTTCCCAAGCGCAAGGAAGATTGCGGCAAACCGCCGGCCGAAATCCAGGATGAGGATCGCGATTATTACCTCGAGCGCAAATACCCAAGTTTCGGCAATCTGGCCCCGCGCGACATTTCATCACGCGCCGCCAAGGAGGTGTGCGACGAGGGCCGGGGCGTGGGGCCGGGCGGATTGGGCGTCTATCTTGACTTCGCCGACGCCATCAAGCGGCTCGGGGAACCGGGGATCCGCGAGCGGTATGGCAACCTGTTCCAGATTTACCACGAAATCACCGGGGAAAACGCCTACGGCCAGCCGATGCGCATCTTTCCGGCGGTCCACTACACCATGGGCGGACTGTGGGTCGACTATAACCTCATGAGCAACGTGCCCGGCCTTCATGTGCTCGGCGAGGCCAACTTTTCCGACCACGGCGCCAACAGGCTCGGCGCCTCCGCTCTCATGCAGGGGCTGGCCGACGGCTACTTCGTCGTCCCCGCCACATTGCCGGTCTATCTCGCTACCCAACAACCGGGAGCGGTAACAGGCGACCACCCCGCGTTCCGGTCGGTGCTCGCCGAAGTCAACCGGCGGCTCGCCGCGCTGCTCGCCGTCAAGGGAAAGCGCACGGTCACCAGTTTTCATCGCGAACTCGGTCTGCTTCTGTGGGACAAGTGCGGCATGGCGCGCAGCCGCGACGGATTGCGGGAGGCGCTGACGAAAATCAGCGAACTCCGCGACGCTTTCTGGCGCGATGTCACCGTGCCGGGCAGTGGGGCGGAATTCAACCAGCAGCTCGAAATGGCGGGTCGCGTCGCAGATTTCCTCGAATTCGGCGAATTGATGTGCCTGGACGCGCTGGAGCGCGAGGAAAGCTGCGGCGGCCATTTCCGCGTCGAGCATCAGACGGAGGAGGGCGAGGCGCTGCGCCACGACGAGGAGTTTTCGTATGTGGCGGCATGGGAGCACACCGGCGATCCCGGCCGCCCGAAGCTGCGTAAAGAGTGGCTGGAGTACGAGGAAGTTCATTTCGCCACGCGGAGTTACAAATAACCACCAAGGAATTCCGGAATGAATCTCACGCTCAAAGTCTGGCGCCAGAAAAACCGGCACGCCCGCGGCCACCTCGCCGAGTACGAAGCCCGCGACATTCCCGTGGAGGCGTCGTTCCTCGAAATGCTCGACATCGTGAATCAGCGGCTCATCGAGAAAGGCGAGGATCCGATCGCTTTCGACCACGACTGCCGCGAAGGCATCTGCGGCACGTGCTCGCTGACCATCAACGGCAAACCCCACGGCGGCAAGGGAGGCGTGACCACATGCCAGCTTCACATGCGGGAATTCGAGGACGGGCAAACCATCGTCATCGAGCCGTTCCGCGCCCGAGCCTTCCCGGTGGTCAAGGATCTGGCGGTCGACCGCGAATCGTTCGACAAGGTGATCCAGGGAGGCGGCTTTGTGTCGGTGCGCACCGGATCGGCGCCCGAGGCCAACGCGGCGCCCATCGCCAAGGAGGACGCCGACCGCGCCTTCGCCTCGGCGGCCTGCATCGGCTGCGGCGCCTGTGTGGCCGCCTGCAAGAACGCCAGCGCCATGCTCTTCGTCGCCGCCAAAGTCACCCACCTCAACACCCTGCCCCAAGGCCGCCCGGAACACGGCCGCCGCGTGCTCGGCATGGTCCGCGCCATGGACGCCGCCGGATTCGGCAACTGCACCAACCAGTACGAGTGTGTGGCCGCCTGCCCGAAGGAAATTCCCGCCGATGCGATCGCCCGCCTCAACCGCGATTACTCCCGCGCCTCGATCAAAGAAGCGCTGGCAGGGTGATGGGCCGGGTGTGGACGCTTCCTCACCCCCCCTGAACCGGCGGCATGAGCGCCACCTCCTGGCCCGGTGTCAGCGTGGTTCCGCGGTCCGCATACGCGAGATCCACCGCCACCAGCAGCCGGGAATCCCAGTCGGCAAGCGCCGGCCATCGTTCGTACACCCCGGCCAGCAAGGTGGCGACCGTGGGCGCCGCCCCGGAGACCGGAGGCCACGCCCATTCCACCGACTCCTCATCCACCAGGTCGCGGAGCGAGGAAAAGAAGAGAAGGCGGAGAGCGCTGCGTTCAGGCATGGCCGGCATGTGGTGTCGCGAGTTCTTCGGGTTTCGCTATGGGGACAGTCGAACTATGGGGCTTCGCTATGGGGACAGTCAATCTATGGTGGCCTCGTATAATTTGACTGTCCCCATGCCATCGCGGCGGCAATTCCCGAGTCATTCAGTCGACAATTGAGGATGGCGTCGGCGCCTGGAAGCGTGCCGCCAGGGTGAACAGGATGGCGAACAGGATGAGCTGGGCGCCGGCCAGGGCGAGAAACCGGTTGTAGCGCGCCGAGGGTGGCGTGCGCAGGACCGGCAGCGCCACCGCCACGAGCCCGAAGATTCCACCCAGTGCGGACCAGCCGAGCGCCGGCCAGCCCAGCGCGGGCCAGCCGACCGTGCCGAGCAGCCACGGCGCGACGCACAGGGCCAGAATCTCGGCCTTGGCCCATCGCACACCGAAACGCACGGCGAGCGTGCGTTTGCCGCTGCGCGTGTCCTCTGCCACATCGCGAAGGTTATTGATGGCGATGAGCGCGGTCGACAAGGCGCCGACCTGGGCGCCGAGCAGCAGGGACGGCCGCCAGAACCAGTCGCCTGTGTTCACGAAGACGGTGCCCGCCACCGCCACCAGTCCGAAAAAGAGAAGCACGAACAATTCGCCCAGCCCGCGATACGCGAGCGGCAGCGGCCCGCCCGTATATCCCCACGCAAAATAGAGCGACGGCAACCCGATGGCCAGAATCGGCCACCCGCGGGCCAGAACCATCGGCGCGGCCAGCACACAGGCGACCCCGAGCGCGGAGGCCCCCATCCAGACGACGCGACGCGGCGCCATCAACCCGCCTGCCGTGATGCGCACCGGTCCCAGCCTGCGCTCGGTGTCCGCCCCTTTGCGGAAGTCCAGCGCGTCGTTGAAAAAATTCGTCGCCACCTGGATCGCGATGGCGCTCAGCAGCGCGCACATCGCCAGCAACGGCGACCACCCGCCGGTCAGTTTCCATGCCAGCACCGATCCCGCCCACACCGGCACAACGGCGGCGGCAAGCGTCTTCGGACGGGCGGCGAGCAGCCAGGGTGGCATCGAGTCAGGATCATGGCCGCTATCCGGTCGGGTTCACCTGAAATCCACGAGTTCCACCCCTCGAACACCAGACGCCCGGCCGGCACGAGAACCTTCCCGGACCGGATGCGCGGGCGCAAATACGCTCCGCGCGTGACCGGCAGGCTCACACGTCGTCAGCGCCGCCGACTGGAGTCGTGTCTGGCGCGGGCGCTCTGAGGGTCGCGCGGAACGAATACAAGCCGGACCCTCGGGCCGAGGCGCGGAGCCATGTGCGGAGATTCGTTGATATCCGCCGCAGAAACTCGAAGCGCGCGGCGAAGAACGGTGCAGGTTGAAGTGATGAGCGCCGACGAATTGAAGGCTTCCGCGGAACGGGACCCCGCGCCGCCGGCCGGCCTGTCCGACGAAGCGCTCGCGTTGTGGCTCAGCCAGGCCGGGCGCTGGGACGAGGCGCACGCCGTGGCGCAGGACATCCACACGCCGGTCGGATCGTGGATTCATGCGCTGCTGCATTTGATCGAAGGCGACGAGGGGAATGCAGGCTACTGGTACGCGCGAGCCGGCAAGCCGGCGGCGGGCAGGGATCGGATCGATGCCGAGTGGGAGAGGATCGCGGAAGAAGTG
>CAZYHO010000228.1:0-7598 GCA_964647495.1 uncultured Akkermansia sp.
TTGAAGACGATGCGCATGATCGGTTTGTGGTGGTCTCCGCTGTCCTTGAGGGTCACCTGGCGGCGGTAAGATCCGATGGGATATCCGCCGACCTGGTACTGCACGAGCAGGGGCTCGTAGGTGGTGTATTGTTTTTCCGTGCAGGGAGGCGGGGGCAAACTGAGGAACTGTTGAACCTGGGTCCTGCCCGGCTCGACGGTGATATCATCCACCCCGCCGACGAACTGCCAGAACCCGATGCTGTCGATGAAGGTGGCGTCCGCGCGGATCGTGCGGTTGGTGGCCTCGTAGTCGCTTTGGCCGAGCGCCGCGGCGACCGGGGCGCCGGCGAAGAGGGCGGGCAAGGGGTCGCCGTACTGATCGAGCACGGTGAGTTCGACGTCGTGCAGACACATGGTGGCGAGACGGGCTTCCGGGAAGGACACGGCCGCCTTGGGTGTAGTGCGCATGTTGAGGGCGCGGTTCACGAGGCCGGGTTTGGCGGGGCCCTCGTACAGGACTTCGTCCTTGAGCCGGAGGAGGGTGGGGGCGGAAACCCGGACAGGGAGCGAGCGCGTCGCCACCACGGTTTCGCCGTCCTTCAGCGTCACGGTCAGAAAAACTTCAGATTCGGGGAAGGTGGGCTGGAGGCCGTACACTTTGAGGTGCAGCGTCTGGCCCTTTTCGCCGTCCTCCGTCTTCTCGAGTTCGGCGGCGGCGTAATCCCGGTGTTTGCCGGTGATTTCGGCCGACGTCTGGAGCGCTTTGCCGGTGCGGTTCTCGATGGTGATCGAGACGGGGGCGGCCAGCGGTTGCGGTTCGGCCCGCTCATTGGCATCCAGTCGGCCGGTGCGCACTTCCGTCACATTCGCGGTGATCGCGATGGCGGGTTCTTCAGGTGAGGTTTTTTCCTCACTCCGAAGCGGTGCCGTGCCAGCGGTGGCACATACGGCACAAATGAACACCATCAACTGGTGGAAACGCGAAGTGATCATGGTTGTCCAAGCGAGTCGGCGATTCACGGATGTCTAGCGAATACCGAGGGGCGGCGGTGGTGAGGCGGGGGAGACTGGAGGGACGGGAAGAAGGGGGAGCCGGGGCGGAGCGCAATTGCCATAAAATTCCCTTAGCAAAGAGCGGATTGTGCGCATATTCCCCCAGCCCAGCCCCGATCACCGTCTACCCCCGCCATGTCCGCCACCGTTCCGGTTGCCGCCGCCCCCACCGCCACCGCTGCCGCACCCATCGCTCCGCCCGCCGCCGAGGCCGCCGAACCCCGGCTCACGAAAAAAATTCTGTCAGCCGACCACCCGACCTGGTGTCCCGGGTGCGGTGACTTCGCCGTCCTGGCCAGTTTCTACAAGGTCCTGGAGAAGCTGCAATTCCCGCACGAGAAGATCGTCTGCGTCGCCGGCATCGGGTGTTCGTCGCGATTTCCGTATTTCGTCAACAGCCACGGGATCCATTTCATCCACGGCCGCGCCCTGCCCCTCGCGACCGGCATCTCGCTGAGCCGGCCCGATCTTCATGTGTTTGCGTTCGGCGGGGACGGCGACGGATTCTCCATCGGCGGCAACCACCTGAACCACGCCGCCCGCAAGAACATCAGGCTCACGTACGTCGTCATGGACAATTACGTGTACGGCCTGACGAAAAACCAGACCAGCCCGACGACGCCCATCGGCCGCCGGTCGAAAACCGATCCGCAGGGCAGCTTCGACCGTCCGATCAACCCGATGAAGCAGTTGCTCGCCACCGGCGCCACGTTCGTCGCCCGCACACACGCCACGCAGGTCGCCCACATGAACCAGATGTTCGAGCGCGCAATCCTGCACGACGGCTTCTCGGTGGTCGAGTGCCTGAGCGAGTGCACCATGTTTTACCCCGGCGCCTTCGACGACGCCGTGCCGCGCAAGGGCGGCGTCTTCGATCTGATCGACGAAACACAACACGACACCTCCAGCGATATCGCCGCCTGGGCGCTCGCCGACCTGCCCGCCCCGGGGAAATTCGGCGTGTTTTACCAGATCGAACGCCCGACAAAAAACGCCCTCGAGCGCAACTTCATCGCCGAAACCCAGGCCAGGACCGGAGCTTTCAGCCAAAAGGAAATTCTCCGGAAGCGCTTCGAAGCGATGCGCTGAGCCGGCGTGTGCCGCCGGCCGCCTTCGGGCCTGGTGCCTGGGACAGGGGTCGAACCTGCACTCCGTGGTAAACCAGATCCTAAGGCCGATTTTGTGGTTTCGTAATGCGTTTATTCACAATCCTCTGCCAATTTTGTGGAGCAATTTCGCGGCGCAAAATGAAGCCCTTCCCACACGGACGACACCGGGATTGCAGCTTCCAGATTCAACGGAAGAGCCAATTTGTCCACAGTCGGCCAGATGCGCCAGATTTCTGTGTTCAAGAGGCCGGGACGCGAGGGACGGTGACTCGCGCGACAGCGAGCGGTCGCCGGAGATCCGTCTGCCGGGCCGCCTTCCGACCAGTCCTATGGCGACTTGTATTGCGAATTCTTGTTGGATCTGATGTGCGCTCGCCTATGCTGCTCTTGACCTAATTTTTGCCCTCGGCACCACCACCCTACGAATCGAATTTGTCGAACCCGACTCCCGCGACCAAAAAGCCATTCTGCTCCAAGGGACATCCTTCTCAGCCTTGGCGGCCGCCCGACCACTCTCGTCTTCTACGTCCGGGCTGCCCGACTCCCACCATCTAATCCATGCCCGAGGACGACAGCACACGATCAACCGACGTAGTGGACGTTTTGCGCGGCGCACTCGCCGCGCTTTGGCTGCGAGTGTTTGCCGTGTGGCTGGTCAGCGCGGCCGGAACGGCGCCGGCGCTGTTCCTTGATCAATTGCTCCACGGCCGCCGGGAGAGTCAGGGATACAGTCTTGGCGGGGGCTACGATTTTTGGCTGGTCACGTTCGGCGTACCCATCTCGTTTGTTGGAAGCATAGTGGCAGGAGTTCATAACAACTATTTTCGCGCCGACGCGGTTGAATGGTTGCTTCGCGTGCTCCTCTTAGCGGCCACCCTCCTGTGGCTCCGCGCAGCGATTCGCATATGCGCTGGACGCTGGTTCGCGACCAGCCTGGCCCACCTCTTTGCCGCCAGCTTTTTCATCGCCACAGGACGCTTCGGCAGCCTCTGGTGGGTCGGAGTAACTCTCACCGCCGTGATGATCGTGGTCTGGTTCAAGTGGCCCGGGTTTCGCGAGCTGCGTGCCGCCGAGGCCGATTACGAACGCGATGGCATTTGAGCGCGGCCGGGCACGAGTGCATGTCTCTTCTGACCCTTCGCCGTGGCGGAACAGATCGTGATCGGGCGTGGCCCTCATCACGTAAAGGCCACGCAGTTCGCGAAGAAAAGACAGATGGATTCCCACCCCCTCGTCTCATGTTCCCCGAACCCGCCCCCAGCGCCGGCACCCCTAAAGCAACTTGCGTTGATTCGGGGTGGTGGAGATTGTGCCGATGAGTACGCCGAGACGTTGGTTGTCGAGGCCGGAGCCGGCATGCGCTTTCGTTGAAAGTCAGGTATGATGATATCCTTGTTTGTCCACATATCGTTGACCACGCTCAGCATCAGATTCGATGGGTATGATGCTATGTCGTACGCAACACTGACTTCGTTCTCGTCGTCTTCTTCATCCACTTCCAAGATGTCGTCAGTCGACGATGTTTGTTTAGTAAAATCTGGCATGTTGTGAATAGTTAGAGTTTGTCACTATTGTTTTGGCATTACATCTGGATATGGCCCAAGAAACCGCTCTCCGTTGAAGTGGATCATGTGGTCCGCGTCTTCGGCGATCCAGACTTCGGACTCCCAGGCGATGTGCGAAACGAATGTCTGCATGGTGCGTCGATTCTCGAATGCGGTGACGAACACCAGGCCTGCTTTGCAGCCGGCGAACAATTCCATGAGTTCCTTGCGGCGCTTGCCATCCAACGGTCCGGCGCTCGTGACAGCTTCGATGAGGAGGAGCCAGTTCTTGAGGCGGTGGTGGACAATCACATCGGGGATCTTGGCGGCGGAATCCAAGGTAACGCCGAGCGCAACCAAACCCTCTGCTTCCAGATGGACAAATTTGTTTTCCGTGTCGCCAATGTAAAGGACTACTCCGCCAGGGACGAAGGCGGGGCAAAAGCGCTCTATGATGGCCTTGATGAGTGGATTCTGGCCGCCGGGAGAGGGCGCGACCTGAGTGCCATCTGGCAAGGTGACGGGCACGCGCGCCAGGTTTCGCTTCCGAGCGATTTCGTGCTTTATGGCTTCCCGGCTGGCGAGGTAAAGCGCCAAGGCTGGCGTCCATTCGAGCGTACCAAACTTACGCAATAGAGCGAGGGCTGACGGTTCGATTTGATACACGGTTTTACCGCTGTTGGTCGGACGATTGGGATCGTCGGGATTCCGCAGCAGCAACCCATCCCCTACGAAAAACTTCACAGCATCGTCGCGGATGGTCTCGCGTGTGTTTGGCGCGTAGCGGTTGCCGTAAGCGGTTGCAATGAAATCGATGATCGGAGTGATACCCAACAAAGGCGCTTGAGCGTCGGCCCAATCTAATTCCGGTTGTAGATCGAGCAGGGCAAGCAGTGTGTATCCGGCGGTTGAATTCCGCTGTTTGGGACCGAAGTCCAAAGCCGTGAGAGCGTTGATGGCTTCGGGGAGTCGCCTTTTCCGAGCGGCGGTTTTGCGGTTGGGTTTAGCGGCGGGCATGAAGGTGCTTGCTGACGAGTCGGTCGATATCGTCCTGGGTGAGATCGAGAGACTCGACATCGCGTCCCATCGATCGGAGTGCACTGGCATCAGGGTAGGCCAACGTGCGCAAATCGGTGGCGTTCACTTGCGTGTGGCCGCTGAACCGGCGGAAATACTGGTCGACGACGGTCGAATTCAAGAATACATAAAGGCCGACAGCCAGAGTCCGCTCCAAGCCTTGCCCGCCAGCGTGAAAGTAATTCAGGTGGTTTTCGAAGCCGACCCATTTTGCCTCTATTGTGTCCGGATCGAAGAGACAGGCCACGAGACGGCGGCGTTCTTCCTTCGACGTGAAGCGTTTAGTGAGCAGATACACGCCGGAGGGGACGAGCCACTGGCGCGTCTCATCGTTGTCGAGGATGGCGTTGGGTTTGCGGGCTTCGAGCTTGGGCCAGTGGACGGTTCCGCCGTTGAAGTGGCAGGGATAGAGCAGCGGCACGGTTCCGCGTTCGGGTGCGTGACGCAATGCGTCCTTGAGGCGAAAGTCGACGACACGCCCAGTCGAGACGGTCACGCCTAGCGAGGCAAGGCTGGAGTGTAATCCGTCCATGGTTTTTTTGGCCGTGGCGTGGCTGGCTGTGGAGGGGATGTGGATGAACTTCTCTGCGTCGTGCGGATGGACGATCTCAGTGTATGGGAAGGTGGATTCAGTGATTTCGTCGCGATGCTCACCGCTGCTACTGGAGATGATGATCTCCTTGGGCTGTTTCCGGTTCTTGACCGCATGGAAGATGATGTTTTCCTGCAAGACACTATCGTCGCGAAAGGCCGCTTTCCGTGATTCGAACAAGTGAAGGCGACGCAGTTCCAACTGGCTTAGAATATCCTCGCGGAACGGCCGGAAGTAAGGGCCATTGCAGAAGCTGCGTGGAGTGATAGCGACCAGTTGGCCGCCAGGAACGAGCAAGCGATGAATAAGGGCGATGAAGCCCGTGTAGAGGTTGCTGGTTTCGACGCCAATCGAGCGAAGTGCGCGACGTTCAGCAGAGCCCGTATTGATTTTGCGATAGGGCGGATTGGCGATGGCGACATCGAATGCGGGCGGGGGTGTCCCGAACAAATCACCGGAGAGACGAGCCGACATTTCCTCTATGAAGTCGGTGCAATGGATGGTGAACGTGAAGCAAATACCAGCATCGGCGCAACGGGTTTCGCATTCGCTCATCGTTTCGGAGAGAGATTGAAGGATCTCGTCGTCCAGTTCGTAAAGGGTCGCTTCGATGGCAGTGACGCCTTCGTGCTTGGCACAATACTTCGAGACGAAAGCTGCGGTGAGTGCGCCTGCGCCAGCCCCGGCATCCAGGAGGCGAACTTTTTTCGGGAGTGGCCCAAACAGCGAGGCCATGAAGTCGGCCACAGGGGGCGGCGTGAGGAACTGTCCAAGCTCCTCCTGGCGAAGTCGCGGGTTTTCGATGGCCAAAGTTTTCATGTCGTCACGCTTCCAGCCGTAATGCTGTTTCATCTTCGACCTAACGGCCACACTTCGCAGTATCGATCGTGAAATTTTTTCAGCAGCACTGATGTCCCTGGGAACCTGTAGAAAGTGGATGAACGGAGCCCGTCAGGCGGACGGCTCATTTTGATTTTGCCAAGGAAAGCAACGCCTCCGCCGTGGCGGGCTTGGGCAGCACGTCCCGCAGATTGATTCCCTCTTTGGCGGCCTTCAAGAGGAAGTCGTGCAGAATGTCCTGATCCTCTGGGGACATTTTCGCGAGGGCGGCGGTGAGCTGGTGCGACCGGGGGAAGGCGACCGCGCGTAGGCGATCAGGCCGACGATGGCGGCATTGCGGCTGGGGTAGGCGGCCAACGGTCGTTCCCTGGCTGGCGGAGTTCCTCCAAGGCATCCCAAAGGGCGTGAGGGATGCGGATCGACTGCTTCTCGGATCGGGCCATTGAATGGGGAAAGGAAGGTTCAGGGTTCCTGATTGTCTGTCCCCCAGGTGTCACCCAGGCGGACGGTGGACGGAGCGTGTTCGAAAAGGCAAGAATGGCGGATGAACCAATCAACCGTCCGCGTTTCCTGTCCCCTGGCCTCCATCGGCACGAGCCGGAAGGGCATCGTCATGGAGCCGTTCTTTTCGAAGTGCTCACAGACGGCGGAAATCGCGGCGCTGGCGAGGAGGCGACGGATTCTCCATCGGCGGCAACCACCTGAACCACGCCGCCCGCAAGAACATCAGGCTCACGTACGTCGTCATGGACAATTACGTGTACGGCCTGACGAAAAACCAGACCAGCCCGACGACGCCCATCGGCCGCCGGTCGAAAACCGATCCGCAGGGCAGCTTCGACCGTCCGATCAACCCGATGAAGCAGTTGCTCGCCACCGGCGCCACGTTCGTCGCCCGCACACACGCCACGCAGGTCGCCCACATGAACCAGATGTTCGAGCGCGCAATCCTGCACGACGGCTTCTCGGTGGTCGAGTGCCTGAGCGAGTGCACCATGTTTTACCCCGGCGCCTTCGACGACGCCGTGCCGCGCAAGGGCGGCGTCTTCGATCTGATCGACGAAACACAACACGACACCTCCAGCGATATCGCCGCCTGGGCGCTCGCCGACCTGCCCGCCCCGGGGAAATTCGGCGTGTTTTACCAGATCGAACGCCCGACAAAAAACGCCCTCGAGCGCAACTTCATCGCCGAAACCCAGGCCAGGACCGGAGCTTCCAGCCAAAAAGAGATCCTCCGGAAGCGCTTCGAAGCGATGCGCTGAGCCGGCGCGTGCCGCCAACCGCCTTCGGGCCTGGTGCCTTGCGCCTGGTGCCTGGGACAGGGGTCGAACCTGCACTCCGTGAGGAACCAGATCCTAAGTCTGGCGCGTCTGCCAATTCCGCCACCCAGGCGTGGATG